>CAVJJV010000150.1:11229-14428 GCA_963650055.1 Comamonas kerstersii
CCCGGAGTTCTCCATCGACCTGGCAAGCCCTATGAGAGCTCCCGTAAGTTCATCCTGGAGGTGAGCAACCTCTTCTGTCTTACCGCAGACGCCTCTCTTACCTGTACATCCGGTACATCCTGCCGTCTGCTCGCATTGAAAACAAAACATCTTACTATCCATATCGGTTTTCCTCTCTTTTATTGAATATATGGAAGAATGATAGTAGAACTTACTTTATAAGTCGGTTGAATTTTCAACATGGAGGTATAAATTGTCAGAGTATTCAAATGTTTTACGAGAGTCCAAAATCTTCTCCGGTATTGCTGAAGAGGAGATTACCGTAATGCTCAAGTGTCTCGACACAAGAGAGAAAGACTACCTCAAAGGCTCGTATATCCTCCACCCGGGAGAGAGTGTCACATCAATAGGACTCATCCTTTCGGGAAGTGTGCTGATAATCCAGGAGGATGTATGGGGAAACAGGAACATAGTATCGAGAGCGGGAGAGGGAGAGTCATTCGCCCTGGCTGTCGCATGTGCACCGGGCTCTCTCATCAACTCGGCTGTCGTTGCAGAGACTGACACAAAGGTGATGTTCCTCAGCGTCAAACGCATCCTCACAATATGTCCATCAGCATGTACATACCACAACAGACTCATCCAGAACCTCATAGGAGAGCTTGCAGAAAAGAACATGAAATTCAGCGAAAAGATCAGCCATATGGGGCAGAGGACGACGAGGGACAAGGTAATGTCATATCTCTCGTCCGAGGCACAGAAAAGAGGAAACTACGCGTTCGATATCCCGTTCTCCCGCCAGCAGCTTGCCGATTTTCTCTCGGTGGACAGAAGCGGACTCTCCGTAATACTAAGTGAAATGAAAAAAGAGGGACTCATCGACTACGAGAAGAATCATTTCATCCTTAAAACCTTACAATAAAAACTTAACGTTAAGTTTTGTTATGTAACATATCTATTTACAGTAAAAGAAATTAATAGCAATTACCCCGTTGACTTCCTTCTCTATTTCCTTTATATTTCCTAACGTTATGAAAAAAGAAGCAAGGAATGCGTATCTCTTTCTACTCCCCGCGGTACTATTGAGTGTCGTATTCTCCATCTATCCCGCACTCTCGGCCATAATCCAGTCTTTTCTGACAGTAAATACAAGCGGCAGGGTTACAGGCTTCGCTTTCTTCAACAACTATAAGATTTTATTCTCGGACCCGTCGTTTCTCCGGGCATTGAAGAACACCCTGGTTTTCATGCTGCTCTTCGTCCCGCTCAATACATTCTTCACACTTCTCTCGGCCTCCCTTACAAGACGTAAGAGCCGTTTCTCATTTATTCCCGAGTTCATATTCTTCATGCCTCTTGCAGTATCATTATCGGCATACAGCACCATCATGAAGGAGCTCTTCAGAGGAAAGAGCAGTGTCATAAACAGAATATTCTCACTCTCTCTGGGGGGCATTACGACGCCGAAAGGTGCAATGCTGACTCTCGTCGTTCTCGGAATCTTCTTAGACTTCGGACTAGACTACATACTTCTCCTATGCTCCTTCAGATCAATCGACAAAAGCATCATAGAAGCTGCCAGGATGGACGGAGCGGGAGGGGAGAGGCTCTTCTTCATGATAGAGCTTCCCCAGGTGAAACACACGGTACTCGTCACTGTGTTTCTTGCCGTCAAGGACGCCCTTTTGATATCGGCTCCGGTGATAATACTAACGGAGGGAGGCCCCTACCGCAGTACCGAGACAATTATGTTCTACTACTATACGGAAGCCTTCCGGAGCGGTAACAGGGCCGTACAGAACACACTCTCGTCCCTGATTCTCTATGCTGCTGTCATCTTCATGTTCTTCTACCAGAGGAGGAAGAGAAATGAAGACTAAGGACAGAATCAGAAAGATAGTGAGAATAGTGCTCCTTACAGCATTTTCAGCCGCCGTGCTCTTTCCCGTCTTCTATATCTTCTCCTCCTCCCTCTTCAGCCGGAAGGATTTCAATGAACTCAATATCCTCCCGTCCACTCCCGTATGGTCGAACTATCTCTCGGCTGTGAAGGTGAAGAATTTTATGCGCTACCTGGTCAATTCGGTAATGACGAGTCTCCTGGAGGCTTCGTTACGTCTCGTCATAACAGTTCCTGCGGCATTTGCATTCACACACCTGAGATTCAGGGGAAAGAAGTTTCTCTTCTCTCTTCTTGTCATCACACTCTTCATTCCCTCGGATGCCATACTCTACCAGAACTACAGGACGGTCTCCACTCTCGGGCTTCTCGATACCTGGACGGGTATAATAGTCACCGGACTCTTCAGCGCATCCCAGATGCTCTTATTGATGGGATACTTCAAGGCTATGGGAAAGGAGAGCTATGAAGCGGCAAGAATAGACGGCGCGGGGGATGTCGTATATATAACCCGCATCCTCATCCCGATATCACAATCGGTGGTACTGACGGTCTTCATCCAGACTCTCATCACATCGTTCAACAGCTATCTCTGGCCTCTTCTTGTTACTAACAGAAGCAGCGGAAGAACAATCCAGGTTGCTCTCTCGATGCTGGGCCTGGCGGAGAACGGAGAGAAGGGGGCTCTCTCGGCAGTGATAGCTCTCATTACACTTCCCGGGATAATCATACTTGCGTTCACGAAGAACAGAATTGAAGAAACATTAACCAGAAAATAGGAGATAATATGAAAAAACTGATTTCCATTCTGACTGTATTACTGCTCGCGCTTTCACTTCTCTCTGCAATGGGAGGACGTGAAGAGAGAAACATTACAAAGATTACCATATGGCACTCCAGCCAGGGAGAGGCTCTCTCAGTCTTCGAAGACCTCATTGAAAGGTTCAACGAAACAACGGGAAAGGAGAACAACATCCTTGTCGAGGCGGTATACCAGGGGAAGGCCAACGATGTCCTTACCAAAGTAAATGCCGCCATTCTCTCCTCCTCGCTTCCCGACATAGCAATGATGGACGCAACGGCCGGGCTCGAGATGAACAACTCGGAAAAACTCATCACGCTCGAGGAGCTCGGGTTCGACACCTCGTCGATACTTCCGCAGGCGTTGAACAACTTCACTTCCTCCAGGGGAACCATCGCTCTCCCGTTCAATGCATCGGCCCTTCTCTATTACTACAACAGAACCGCATTCGATAATATAGGTGCAGATGCTCCCCGCACCATTGATGATATGACAGG
>CAVJJV010000150.1:14438-18194 GCA_963650055.1 Comamonas kerstersii
CTCGCTTCCCTTCTCGGCTCTGAGGATGTCTCCTTCTTCGAGGGTATTCCAGCCACATATGAGCTTAGCTACTTCATCTGCGCCCAGAACGGCGGAACATATATGGTAAACATGAGAAACGGACATGACGGGACTCCCGACGAAGTACTCTTCAAAAAGGAGGGAACATACAAGGCATTTCTCGAGAAATGGAAGGCTCTCTATGAAACAGGATATGCCACGGCCGTATCGAGCGGAGTGAGTGATGACTTTGTAAGCTCCCGCACTCTCAGCATGCTCTCCTCGTCCTCGAATCTCACGTCCGTTCTCAATGCAGTCGGAGACTCATTTGAAGTTGCAGTAGCTCCAGTCCCTGTCGTCGACGATAACGCCACAGGAGGCGCTATAGTATCGGGAGGAGCGCTCTTCAGCTTCACAAACTCCGAGAAGGTGAGAATCGTTCTCGAGTACCTGACATCCCCCTCCGTACAGGCCCAGTGGAGCGAGAAGACAGGATACATCCCCGTCAATACGGAAACATACTCTGATGAAAACTACCTCGAGTTCATTGAAAACAACCCCATATACAGCACGGCAAGCACTTATGTGCTCTCTTCCAAGGAGAGCATGGTCAACGTCTGGCTTCCCTCCGCATACACCATCTACTACTCGTTCCAGAAGAATGTAGCGGATGTAATCAACGGCAAGAACATCGATGAAGCTGTAAAGGAGATGGAAAAGACAGTCACGGACGCACTCGACACCTACAGAGCACAGAATTAGTTTCCATCCTTGAAGAAGACACATTTATCCCTGTAGAGGCAGGTTATGCAGCTGGAGCCGGGACATTCCCTGAAGGCGCCGTCTTCAGCCTCCTCCAGCTGTTTTATATGCCACTCGAGCTCCTCTACATGTTTTTTGAGAGTGTTGATTCTCGAGAGGTCGTCGCTGAGTTTTCCCCGGTACTGCCTCAGGAGTTCGGTGCGCCTGAGAGAACCCGATTCGTCCTCCTTTCTGAGGCTGATTATCCTCCCAATTTCCTCGAGTGAGAAACCGAGAGCCTTGAGCTCCTTTATACGCTTTAAATAGACAAGGTCATTCTGTGTAAAATTCCTCTGACCTCCGCTGCTTCTCTCCTCCGGAAGGAGGCCCAGCTCCATATAGTAACGTATAGTCCTCGGCGTCAATCCCGAGAGAGATGATATCTCGCCTATTCTGAACATCTTCTTCATGCTGTACATTATATATGAAAAACTGGATAATTTTTATGTTAAAACTCTCGAATTGGAAACCACGAATCTCTCGAACTGTAATTGTCTGATCTCTCGAATTATATTATACTGTTCTCAATCAGAAAGGAGCCGGTATGGAACGGGAGGAATATAAGCCGAGAATAGTGGATTCAAAGATTGAATCGTATCTTGAAACATTCGGAGCTGTCTTGATAGAGGGTCCGAAGTGGTGTGGGAAGACCTGGACAAGTTCATTTCACAGCAAGAGTGAAATCTACATTGCGGACCCTAAAAGCAATTTCCAGAACAGGAGACTAGCAGAACTTGATCCATCTCTTGTTCTCGAAGGAGAGAGGCCGAGACTTATTGATGAATGGCAGGAGGTCCCGGGGCTCTGGGATGCCGTGCGCTTTGAAGTCGACAAAACCACGACGAAAGGAAAGTTCCTGCTCACCGGCTCATCGACACCTAGAATGAAGGGGGTTATCCACAGCGGAGCCGGGCGCATTTCAAAAATCAGAATGCATACCATGTCATTGTATGAGGCAGGAAAATCCAGCGGAAAGATTTCTCTGGAAAAACTATGCTCCGGTGAATGTGAGAATAGATATACAGGAGATGTAAGCCTGAAAGACCTCATAGATTATATAATCAGAGGCGGCTGGCCGAACAATCAGGATATATCTCTGGATAGAGCACAGAATCTTCTTAAGGAATATATAGAGGCTGTTCTTTCCAGCGACATAAGCCGCATTGACACAATCGAAAGAAACAGTCACAAGATGAAGCTTCTTATGCGCTCTCTTGCAAGAAACGAATCAACTACAGCAACAAACAAACGTCTCAAGAATGATATAAAGGATATCGATAATGAAGACATCACAGTAGAAACTGTAGCAAGTTATCTTGATGTACTGGAAAGACTTTTCCTGATTGAAAATCAGAGACCCTACTCTCCCGGGATAAGGTCATCCGTCAGAGTCAAACAGGCTGAAAAAAGACATTTTACAGATCCCTCTCTTGCCTGTGCCCTTTTAGATATTACGCCTCAGATGCTGTTGAATGACCTCGAAACACTCGGCTTTCTTTTCGAAGCCCTGTGCGAGCGTGATTTAAGAATCTATGCAGAATCCTTCAATGCCGGGCTCTATCATTACCAGGATTATCAGAATAAGGAGATAGATGCCGTGATATCCCTCCCCGACGGAGAATGGTGCGGATTTGAAATCAAGCTGGGAGCCAATCAGATCGACGAGGCCGCATCTCATCTTCTGAAAATCAGAAAAAGCATAGAGAAAGATGACAAAGGAAGACCGCCTAAGACTCTATGCGTACTCTGCGGAATGTCAAGTGCAGCCTACCGGAGGCCTGACGGCGTTTTTGTAGTTCCATTGACTGCCCTGGCGCCGTAACTACTCTCTCCGAAGTTTCAGCCGGGGCCTGTATATTTCCCCGCTTCATATTGTCTGAAAACGAATCTGAAATGTCACATAGAGAGGAATAATCAGTCTTTTTCTCCTTCACGGGTTTCAACAATATCATATTTTTCCTTATGATAGCCGGTAGGAGAAAAAACAATGGACAAAGAAACACCTCATTACGGGCCGGCGGACAGACCCCCGTTGAAGGAATGGATTCCCCTTTCAATCCAGCACGTATTCGCTATGTTCGGAGCAACGATTCTTGTTCCTATTCTTGTAGGACTTGATCCGACCACTGCGCTCTTCACGGCGGGAACGGGAACACTCATCTACATCCTTCTGACCAAGGCGATGGTACCGGCATTCATCGGATCGTCATTCGCATTCATCACCCCCCTCATTACCATATCATCCCAGTACGGATGGCCCTATGCAATGGGAGGAGCCTTCGCATCGGGATTGATGTATGCACTTGTCGCATTCATTATATCGAAAGCAGGATCGGGATGGATCCACAGGGCACTTCCGCCTGTCGTCATAGGCTCGGTAATCATCGTAATCGGGCTCAACCTTGCTCCGACGGCAATGAATATGGCCATGTACACCAATACGGCGGACACATCGACCTACAGCATTCACACTTCCGAAGTTCAACTTCGTAGCCGTTCTTACATTCGTCATAGTCTCCTTTGCAACCATATGCGAACACCTGGGAGACACCCTCTGCATTTCACGTGTAGTCGGCAAGGATTTCTATGAGAATCCCGGCCTCAAGAGAACACTTCTCGGTGACGGACTTGCAACAACATGGGCATCCCTCTGGGGAGGACCACCCAATACAACATACGGTGAGAATGTAGGCGTACTGGCTATCACAGGTGTCTACAGCGTATGGGTGACGGGAGGAGCCGCAGTCATCGCCGTTCTTCTCTCCCTCTTTCCGAAGTTCGGAGCTCTCATCCAGACTATCCCCAATCCCGTTCTCGGAGGAATATCGATGCTGCTCTTCGGCGTCATAGCCTCCTCGGGACTCAGAACGCTCGTCGAATCGGGGGTGGACTACCAGGACAAGCGCAACCTCACGATTTCCTCGATAATTCTCGTAATAGGAATCGGAGGCGGAG
>CAVJJV010000150.1:18204-20781 GCA_963650055.1 Comamonas kerstersii
CACTCGAATTCTCACTCGGTTCCGTTGCACTTGCAACCCTTGTCGGAATCATCCTCAATCTCATCATTCCTGTGAAAAAGGAAGAAAAATAACACCAGCAGACATTTCCGCCTCCGGATTACCGGAGACGGAATGACATTTTTCCGTTTCTTCATGCTTATTAAGTATGGACACATTAAACTACAGATTCAAAAAAGGCGAAGAGCCGCGTGAAAGACTGGAGCGTCAGGGAGTGAGATCACTCTCAGACCAGGAACTGTTGATGATTCTACTCGGGCAGGGAAATGCCCAGAGAGGAATAGAGGAAATAAGCAGGGATGTACTCTCCCTTCTTGATAAAGGACAGAATTTCCCCCTCTCGTCATTGATGAATATCCCGGGAGTCGGGAGAGCCAAGGGGGCTACCATCCTTGCCTCCATGGAGTTCGGAAGAAGAAAGAACATACGTAAGCCCAAACAGTACACATCACACAGTGACATATTCATGGAGATACGTCATTTTGCAGGAAGAAGTCAGGAATCCCTCATCGTATTGAGCTTCAACGGGGCCATGGAGCTTCTCGACACCACAGTCGCCACGGTGGGCTTTGTAAACCAGACATTCATACACCCCAGAGAGATTTTCTCCGAGGCATTGAAGAAGAGGGCCTCCTTTGTGATAGTGGCCCATAACCACCCTTCCGGCATCCTCATCCCCTCGAGAGAAGACATAGCCGGAACTGCCAGAATCATGACTGCCGGTGATATCCTCGGAATCCCGGTGGTCGACCATCTCATATTCACAGAGTCGGCTTACTATTCATTTGCCGACCACGGACTTCTCAGAAAGATACGTGAAGGTACAATCAAATCTCAAGATAACCCTTGAGAAGAAGGAGAGTGTTCTTCACACCGTCCTTGTGACTGCGCTCATTGCAATGGGATGCAAAGACCCCCGGCCCGATTAGGCCGTGCCTTATATCTGCACCTCCGGAGAGTGCAGCCTCCACATCGGATGAATAGTGGGGGTAAGTGTCGACTGCATAGGCGGCGCCTTCCTTCTTTGCACTCTCGATGAGCTTCCCCACCATGGCGTAGTTGTACGGTCCTCTGGCATCCTTTGCGCAGATTGATACCTCCCTCTCTGTGCACTTAACGCCTTTTCCCACACACCCCATATCGATGGAGAGTCCCTCGGTGACGCCTTCCGGGACTGAGGCGGAGGCACCGTGACCGACCTCCTCATAGGCTGTTATGTGAATATAAGTATGTCTCCTGAGTATGGAGTGGTTATCGCTTATGTACTTTGAGAGAGCGAGAAGAATTCCCACGGAGAGCTTGTCGTCGAGAAATCTGCTCTTTATGTAGCCCGAAGGAGTGACATGAGCGCCGGTGAAGAGACAGACGGGGTCCCCTACCTCTATGGAGAGCTTTCTCACGTCCTCTTCACTTCTTACATCCTCGTCGAGGACACATTCGAGTGTTCTCCAGTCTCTCTTCGAGCCGTCGAAATCATCATTCACATGGACGGAGGGATCGGGTATCTGAATGGTACCCTCGTATGTCTTTCCGTCTCTTGTGTGGATGCGGACATTCTCTCCCTCGACACCTACGGGATGAAGGCCTCCGAGCTTATCCATGCGTAGTCTGCCGTCTGCCTTGATTTCACTGACGATAGCCCCGATAGTGTCCATATGGGCCATGAGGCAGAGGCCGTCTCCGTCTTCCTCACCTCCAAGGTCCACGATGATTCCCCCCCTTGTTGGTCTTCTTTACACCAAAGCCGAGAGAAGAAAATTCTTCCATAAGGGAAGAAGCAACGTTATCTGTATAGCCTGTAGGGCTGTCCACTTCAAGCAGCTGGAGAGTCTTCTCCACTGCATAATCAATATAGCTGTTATCCATAGCTATATTATACACCTGATAATGAATGTAAAAAATCCCCCACATAACGTGGAGGATCCAATCTTGAAGCTGCAGCTGTCAGATCAGGTTGACAAGTACGGAGAATGCAATCTTACCGACCTTGAATGACTCGAAGTTGGACTTATCCTCACTCTTGAAATAACCGATAACTGTGGTGAACGGAATCTTGTAGTCGACACTTACGCCGAGAGGTCCGAGGTTGACGCCGACAGCAGCACGTGCAAGAAGAGCAGACATATCCTTGAAGAGTAATCCAATATCACTAACCGGATTACCATTAATAAGAACATAATCCTTACCGAACTCTACTGGTACCTGGTAACCGACACCGAGTGCGATGTCGACAACCTTGAGGTCGAAGCGGAGGTTGGCTGTGATGATCGAGTTAAGAAGGAAGTTACCGTTCTGGCTCTTTCCGAAAAGAACATTTGCGGAAAGGTTGAAGAGGCTTACATTCAATCTTACATCAGCACCGAAGTCATAGCTCGAAACCTTCTTATAGTCTTCGATGTTCAGAAAATCACCGCCGAATCTGCCTGTAGCACCTACCTGAAGGACAGATGCGAATGCAGATGTACATACAACAGCTAAAATCAGAATACATACAGCAAATTTTTTCATATCCAAATTCCTTATCTGGAAGGGTTGAACCCTTCTTTTACTACATAATAT
>CAVJJV010000151.1:0-6095 GCA_963650055.1 Comamonas kerstersii
GGACAGCGAGGCTCTGATAAGGAAACTTATCATATTCGGCGGTGTCGTATTCGTTTTTCTTTCTATTCTCATAGGACTGAAATTACTGGGTTTCTTCAGCCTTATTGCCTGAATTTCATTTCTGATTTTTGTCGACAGCTGCCTTGTAGGCTTTTATAGTTGTATTCAGGATGGATAAGATGATATGAAAAGAGCTGTCTTTCTCTTGATTATGGTACTTTGTGTTTTCAGCCTGTGGGCTGGTAATGTGGATTTCGTTCTGAATGTGAAACCGTATTTTACATATGATAATTCTCCTTCGGGTGTTTCAGACACCTGGCTTAAGTGGAAAAGCCGTGAGGGGCTTGTCAATGCAGACTGGTGGGAGACAAGGCAGGATTACTGGCTGAGAGTATTCGAAAAGCCCGGTTTCATGGATATCGGTATGACTGTCGACACAGAGAAGGTTGATATGGTCTTTCTTCTCGATATCAGACAGGATATATTCCCGCACTTCAGGGATGACGGAAAGATACTGACCAACATTCCTCTTCTCGGGGGATCCCTTGTCGATCTCAATTTCCCGCGTGTAGGATATGTAGACTACACATCGGAAGACGGGAGCATATATCTCTCCATCGGACGAAGGAAAATCAAATGGGGGCCGAATACCTACGATATGGCCGTTTCCGATTCCCAGCCTTATCTGGATAATCTCTATGCGTCGTTCAATACCCCGATATCGAAGAGCTGGAAGTTCGACTATTCATTCATAGGTATTGCATATAAGTATTTCCTCGGCGGTAGTTCATATACTTTATCAGGTGGGCCCAAGTCGACATTCGCCCATAGAGTCTCGTTCTCGAACAGCTACTTCAGAGTTGCGGTGGCGGAATTGAACAATATCTACGGTAAGGACCCGAGTCTTCTCGACTGCACTCCATTCGGAATATGGCATAACAACTACCAGGATTCGTTTTCCAATGTCATGCTGAATCTTGCACTTGAAGCTCTTATAGGACCTGTGAGGATATCGGGAACATTCACGATGGATGATTTTGACCTCTCTCATGAGAAGGATGCAACAGGATGGGCTGAAAAGCCTCAGGCCATGGGCTTCACGGCAGGCATCGAATACCATATTCTCGACGGAGAGGCGCTTGAGAGTGAGAAGTTTGAATACAGTGACTATGCAATTGTCGAAGAAACATTCAAGCGGACGGGCCTCAATGTCGGGTATGAATTCTACTACTGCTCGACCTTCATGTATAACAGAGGTGTCGCAGCGGGGAAGTTCACAGTGCCGTACCAGTCTTTCTCCATATCGCCGGGAGCCGGATACTGTTATGACGAGAGCGCTTTCTACCTCGGCTTCAAGTACGGTCCCGATACAATGGTCAACAGACTATATGTTGAATATGAGGATTCCCCTCTGAAGGCATGGCTGACAGCTGAGCTTATCATGAGAGGCTCATACACAATCGAGAGTAAGTACGGTGAGAGAAGCTACTATATAGAAAACAACCTCAAGACAATGAGTCTATGTGACCCTGTAACAACTACTCTCAAGCTTGAGCTCGGTGGATCGTACAATCTCCAGAAGGGGCTTCAGGGTCTGGCTGAAATCGGATACACAAGAGACATAACCCACTCTACACAGGCATTCACAGCAGCAATCGGTGTCTCGGTATCCGTAATGGAAGTTGACTGGAAGAACCTTTTCTGATGAAGAAGTTGTTACTTATATTTCTCCTCTCTGTCGCTCTCTCTGCATCGCTCTATGCGTGGCAGGAGACATATACGGAGGACAGCCGGGAGTTCAGAGAGATGAAGGCACTCTCACGTATTGCCGGCTCGGCTCTACCTAGTCCGACTTCTCCCGTGACAGGAAGCCAGATGCTTCATTTCCTCGAGTCGCTTGACAGAGAAGGTTTGAGTGAAGCGGAAAGGAAAGAGCTGGAGGCATTGAAAACGGATCTGCAGTCTCCCTCCGCCCTGTTCACCCGGGAGCCTGATGTCCGAATTGGCCTCGGCGCCTCCCTTAATCCCCAGGGATTTTTCCATCTTGAGAGGAGTGCCGCACCTGATGACTGGATATATCCCTACAGCCACTGGCTTCCGATATTGGATGTGGATGCCCTCTTCTGGCTTGGAAGGAACGTCCATGCAATGACCGACCTTAATTTCTCCCTGAGAAAGCAGAGATATAAAGAGGGAATGTTCTTTTCGAATATACACAGAGAGATGGCCGAGTTCGAACTTGCCTTCCCGAGTAAGGCTTATATGTCCCTTGGAACGGAGAGCCTGAATCTTATCCTCGGCCGGGATGAACTCTCTGCAGGAAACGGAATAACGGGTAATCTTGTTCTTGGAAATAATCACTGGTGGAAGGATTTCATCAAACTCAGTGTGGCGAAGATGCCTTTCTCATATGACGTCTCCATAATCGCCTTCGATAAGAATTCGGATTATGATAAGGATCCTCTTGATCTTAAGTCGTTCGATTTGAATTCAGAGCATAAGATTGTCATAATACATAGATTCTCCGCTTCTCCGTGGAAATGGTTCTCGGTATCGGTAAGCGAGGGGGCGCTGCAGTTCGGGAATAACATATTGTCGGACATCCGGCTTCTCAATCCGTTCATGCTCATCCACGGCACCAACGGCTACATTGCCGGCAACCAGAACAACTTCTTCGCCGTCGAGCTGCAGTTTCTGCCATTAAGCGGCCTGGAGTTCAATTTAAGTGCGGTTTTCGACCAGATACAGGTAAAGTCGGAATTCGATTCGGGGAAGCCGTCCGATAATACACCTCCCAATGCCAACGGTTTTCTGGCGAACTCAATCTACAGTCTTGTTGTGAGCGACGGCATTGCCACGTTCTATTGTGAGGCTGTATATACTTCTCCCTGTCTCTATCTGAAGAACGAGTTCGGTGGTTATAGATACTATGATACCAATCTGATTGTCGGCAACGCCCTCTGGGATGACGGCAGCAGCGATCTCTCGTACCTCGGCTATAAGTACGGCCCTGACACAATTGCCGCCGCTATCGGCGGGAACTACACTGGAAAGAATGGTCTGGAAGCCGGGCTTGACGTGCTCTTCAAGGCCCATGGAGAACACGGCATAAGAAACAGAATCAACCAGCGCGATACAATCGATCTCGGGATGGAGCATTTCTATGATGTTTCACCGACATTTACAGAAGGAGTGACCCTTCCTGAGTACAGACTGGTGTTCTCGGGATATGTGGAGATGTCGCTCCTCTCCTGGCTGGATTTCTCCTTCAACGCATCTTATGTGAGGGACTGGAACCACAACAATGTGATGAACCTTGATTACCGTGACCTCCAGATGGCACTGGGATTCAGGATACATACGCCGTCTATGAATTGAAAAGTCTTTCAATCTATATGGAGAAAAAAACCATAGTACGATACAATAGCCTTCCAGGGACCGGATTGAAGGTTTTTATTCTATTAAACAAAAGGTTATCAGATGGATATAGAGGACGTATCACAAAGGGGGAAATGTCATCTCACTCTCCGCGATATGATAGGGGAGGACGGCCGGTATTTGCTGGAACTCGATAATGACGGGAAGAAGGAAATCGTAACCACAGCTTTTTTCGACACTGATTTCTTTGTCGATAACTTCACCTATTGCGGCAGCGACCTCGGTGCCGTCATCAAAGGAGATTCCACTATCTTCTCCCTCTGGGCTCCGACGGCATGGAACGTGACGCTCAACCTCTTCAATGACGGCTGTCTTTCTTCAGCCTGTAAGTCTCTCGATATGACAAGATGCCCGAATGGTCTCTGGAGAACCGAAGCGGAGTGTAAAAGCGGCACCTACTACACGTATTCAATAACCAATGCACTGGGAACAAAAGAGGCTGTAGACCCGTATGCAAAGGCACTCGGCGTCAACGGTAACAGGGGGATGGTCATAGACCTCCCCGGAACGAATCCTCCGGGCTTCGAAGATGATTGTTTCATAAATAAGATTCACAGCTACTCCGATGCCGTAATCTGGGAGACCCATGTCCGGGACTTCTCGATAAAGAATGAGGAAAGTTCGTTCAGGGGTAAGTTCCCCGCATTCACCGAGAGGGGGTTGAAGAATCCCGACGGTATCTCCATAGGTGTCGACTACCTCATAAAACTCGGAATTACACATGTCCAGCTTCTTCCTGTCTTCGATTATGCCACCGTCAACGAGACATCCTCGGATGGATGCTACAACTGGGGATACGACCCCAAGAATTACAACGCTCCCGAAGGCAGTTACTCCACGGACCCGTACCACGGGGAGGTGAGAGTGAGGGAGTTCAAACAGATGGTCCAGTCACTGCATGAGTGCGGTATAGGGGTTGTGATGGATGTCGTTTATAACCATACCTATGAAACCGATTCCTCATTCAACAGAATAGTTCCCTATTACTACTACCGTTATAATCCGGACGGAACGAACTCCAACGGAAGCGGATGCGGTAACGAGACTGCGTCCAACAGGGTGATGTACAGGGCCTTTATGATCCAGAGTCTTCTCTACTGGGCTTCCGAATACCATATAGACGGGTTCCGCTTCGATCTGATGGGGGTTCATGACCTGGAGACGATGCAGGAGATAGAGAAGGCGCTCCATAAGCTCAACCCGGACTGCCTTATCTACGGGGAGGGCTGGACGGGAGGCGCATGTGCCTATGATTACTCCCTTCTTGCCGGTCAGGCCAATGTCTCGAGAATAACGGCTTCGGAGGGGGCTGCAGGATCTGTTGCCGTATTCAACGATACAATCCGCGACGGACTCAAGGGCAGTGTATTCTCACTCTCGGGTAAAGGTTATATAAACGGAGACCCCTCGCGAATGAACGCCGAGAAGGTCGCAATGGGAATAAGAGGTGAATCGGTATACGGTGCAAAGGGCCATATGGTTGTGAACTATATGTCCGCACATGACAACAACACCCTCTGGGATAAACTCATGCTCTCCAACCCCGGTATCCCGAAGGAGAAGCTTCTCGATATGAACAGACTCGGCGCCGCAATCATAATGATCAGCAACGGCATGCCCTTCATGCTCTCGGGTGAGGAGGTTCTCAGAACCAAGCAGGGTGACGGCAACAGCTACAAGTCCCCCGACAGAGTCAACAACTTCGAATGGGACAGACTCAGACGCGGCTCCGACGAAGAGAGGATGTTCCACTGGTACAGGGACCTCATGGAGATGAGAAGAAGATACAGCTGGCTGAGAAACAGCTCTGTCGAAACGACTGTCTGGGACAATAATTCGATATTCGTAACATACAGTGAGAATGGTGAAACAGCGGGAATCGCCATCATCAATCCCACGGAGGAGACATTCCTCGGTACTCTTCCCGACGGGGAGTGGAAGGTTGTTCTCGATGGGGATGAATTCATCTACGGAAAGGAGACCGTATCGGTATGCATCTCCGTTCCGGCTATGAAAATAGTTGTGCTTGCCAGATAGCCCGGGGGAGTGTAGGATAGGCTAATGAAAAAGATACTGGTTCTATTTTTACTTTTCTCCCTTCTTTTCGGCTTTTCATGTTCGACTGTAAAACCTGTCAGCGCGGCGCAGAGTGAGGCTGCACTTACTTCCCCGGCGGTGAAAGAGGAAATACCTGAGGTTCCCGCCCGGACGGAGGAAGCGGAAAAAGAAGTAGAAGAACTGCAGCCTCCTACGGAGGAAGCTTCCGCTCCGGAGGCAGAGGAAATCGTTTCTAAGGAAACTGTGGAAGCTGAGAGCCTGGAAAGTACGGCAGAAACTCAGGAAGAGAGTACAATAGAAGAGCCGGTTGTCTCTGAAACTGTTGATGCAGCAGAGGCGGAAAACAGTATTGAAGTACAGGAAGAGAGCTCTCCTTCAGCTCCGGAAGAGAAGGAAGAAGCTCAGGAGAAGGCTGAAGAAGAGGTCCCCATCGAGGATGCTGTTCTCCCCGAAGAGACACTCCTGCCTTCATCTGAAGAAAGTGTAGAAGAGACATCAGATGTTCCGGGCGAGCATCATCATGAAGAGGAGCTTCCGACTGAAGACATCACTACAGAAAGTGAGACTTCTCATGTTGAAGTCGCTCCCGATTCAGATAC
>CAVJJV010000152.1:0-4109 GCA_963650055.1 Comamonas kerstersii
TCGAGTGACGATAGTACATCTTGTCCTCGACCTTGTTGCCTGTGACGTTGGCCTTGGCTGCATTAATGATTATTACATAATCCCCCATATCCTGATGAGGAACATATTCCGGTTTGTTCTTGCCTCTGAGGATTCTGGCAGCAGCAACTGCCACACGTCCGAGGTTCTTGCCTTCAGCATCGATGAGATACCATTTCTTTTCCATCGTAGCCGGCTTAACAAAAATAGTCTTCATTTCATTCATCCTATCTTTTACTAACCTTGAGAACACCGTTCTCAACCTTTCGACACAGTCTGGAGACAACAGCCCTCCGTTCTTGATGTAAAGCGGTCGCTCAGCTTTACAACGGCTGACTCTTTCCTCCGTCGCTTCCGGTTTCAACCCTCATTCTTTATTCGCCCTCGGGAAAGGAAATGGCGGACATAAGTCCAGCGAAGTAAAAAGAGTTGAGTTACCGACAGCGGTAGTAAGAAGTACAAGTTTCGGCATTGTGGCGGGCCTGACTCTTTCTCCCCTCTACACGGCTTGTGGGTCTTCGTCTAAACGAACTCTGTTATTTTAGACATTTTATTCTCATATTGTCCATATCTTTACCCGATTTTTTCAATATTCGCATGACCTGCGACATAACGTGCAGTACGTCCAGAGTCAAAGAGGACGGTGATAATCGTCTTATCCGGCTTTTTTTCAATATCTGTCACGGTACCGGGGCCCTTCTCGGGAGAAGTTACTCTGTCACCTTCTTTGAAGGAAAGCTGCCTGGGGTCCGTCTTTATCTTCGGCTCCTCCTTCTTCATAGATATCCCTGAGGCCCAGGACGGAGTATTCGAGTAGTAGCTCCTCACGGGAGACTGGAATCTGTACTCATTGTCCCCGTCAATCATCGAGCGCGGAATATCTCTTAAAAACGGCGAGGGATAGGCATCGTCGAAGCGTCCCCACATCATACGGCTCTTCGCATACGAGAGATAGAGTCTCTTTCTTGCTCTCGTCATTGCTACATAGAGGATTCTTCTCTCCTCCTCGAGAGAGTCCCCTTCACTGTTTCTCCCGGGGATTATACTCTCCTCGAGCCCTGCACAGAATACCGTGTCGTACTCCAGCCCCTTTGTGTTGTGCATGGTGATGAGGGTGACGCCGTCCTTATTTCCCGGGTCTTCATTTCCAAGTACCGTCGTATCGAGGGTGATACGCTCAAGAAACTGGGTGAGAGCCTCCACACCGTGGTTTACTCCATTACTCTCAGGGGAAGTTTCATCTATTATGGAATCTTCCTCCATTCCGCTGCCCTCGAGTACAGAGACAAGCTGGGAGAGGTTGTCGAGTCTGCTCTGTCTCACGGCTGTGTCCGTCTCGGCTTCGTAGTAGGACATAAGCTCAGTCTCATCCAGGGCCTTGTAGAGGATAATGCCCAGCCCCTCATCCGTCTGGAGTCTCTCCTCGGCATTCTTCCAGGCGCGGAGAAATACTCTCACTCCTTCTCCCGATGCTCCGGGGTTGTCAGCCGAGTAGGACGAGAGGGCGAGAAAGAGGTCCTCATCACGACGGAGAATGTCTTCAAGCTTCTTGTCACCAATCTTGCGGGCGGGCTTATTGATGATTCTTCTGAATGATACTTCGTCTCTGTGATTCAGCAATAGTCTCAGGAATGCCAGAGCATCCTTTATCTCCTCTCTGTCGTAGAACTTCAATGCGCCGATGACCTTATACGGGATTCCCTCCTTTGTGAAGGCTGTCTCGAAGAGAAGGGACTGTGCATTTGTCCTGTAGAGGACTGCCGTACTGTTGTAGTTCCTCGTGCTCTTTATTATGTCGGCTATTCTCTTGGCTTCAACGGCACCGCTCTGGCTTATGAGAAGGACAGGCTTCATACCCTTCTTTCCGTCTGCCGAGACAATCGTCTTGTCGTGACGGTTCCTGTTGTGTTTTATAAGGGCGTTGGCGAGAGCGAGAATCTCGTCCGTTGAGCGGTAGTTCTTCTCTATCTTTATTTCCCTGACATTCTTGAAATCATGGGAGAAGGAGAGGATATTCCTTATCTCGGCTCCGCGGAAGGAGTATATGGACTGGTCGTCGTCACCAACCGCCACGAGCTGACTCGAGGGGGACGCGAAGAGGGAGAGGAATCTGAACTGCTCGCTGTTGGAATCCTGGTACTCGTCAACAAGAATCAAACGGAAACGGTTATGGCAGTAGGCCCGGGCATTATCATCGGTTCTGAGAAGCTCCACAGCTTTTCCGATGAGATCTGCAAAGTCGACGTTGCCGCTCCTCTCGAGGGCACTCTCATAGGCTCTGAAGAGCGCTCTGAAGTACGGGTAGCGGGAATATTCCTCACACCTCCTGTCGTCGGGCGTCAACCCCAGGTCCTTCACCTTCGATATCGTCCTCGAGATTTCCCTCAGTATCTTCTTCTCCCTGTCCGAGACGGAACAGAGGAGCTGGTAGGAGTCATCATCGTCGTAGATTGTGAAGTCTCTTCTGAGCCCCACACTCTCCCCGAAACGCCTGAGAAGAGATGCACAGAGCGAGTGGAAGGTCCTCACAACCATGCGTGTCGTGTCGATATCGGGCAGGAGTGCCGCGATACGGTCACGCATCTCCTTGGCGGCCCTGTTTGTGAATGTAACTGCACAGACCTCACCCGGCCGCACAAGCCCCTGTTCTATGGAATAGGCTATCTTGTATGTAACAGTCATCGTCTTGCCGCTTCCGGCACAGGCGAGAATCAGAAGGTTGTCCCTGCTGTCGAGGACAGCCTCCCTCTGTTCTGCGTTGAGTAGATTAAGGTCAATCAATCAATATACCCTCCAGATCGACGCCGCGGACACTTCTTATGCCCACAGAGACGACATCTCCGCTCTTGAGGCCCCGCCCCATGATGACGGTGAGCCCGTCGACATCGGGGGCCTGGGAGTATATTCTTCCGATTGCAAGATCCTCGCCTTCGATTTTCTCCTCGACGATAGCTTTATAGGTTCTCCCGACAAAGCGCTCCAGACGGCGCAGCGTGATTTCACTCTGCTTCTCCTCGAGTTCCTTCTGCCACTTCTTCGCTTCCTTCTGTGCCCTGTCATGGTCCTTCTGGTTCCTCATCCTGTAGGCGGGGGTATCCTCCTCCCTCGAGTAGAGGAAGGATCCCATCCAGTCGGGCTCGGCGCTTTCAATGAATGTCAGGAGCTCCTCGAAGGCCGCCCTGTCCTCTCCCGGGTATCCGAGCATCAATGTTGTCCTGATGACGGCATCAGGGTTCTTCTCTCTTATTTTATTGAAGAGGTCTGCATATACCTCACCACTCCCCGTTCTCTTCATGGAGAGGAGTATATTATGGTCTGCATGCTGGACCGGGATATCGAAATAGGGAAGAATCTTCTCCCTCTTCGAGACAAGATCGATGAGATCCATCGGGAATGTATCGGGATGGATATAGAGCATCCTCAACACAAAGTCTCCCTCAAGGGATGAAAGAGTATCCATGAGTTCGACGAATCTGCTCCTGGAGTATAGATCAAGGCCGTAGGCACCGAGGTCCTGGGCAACCACATTTATCTCGTAGACTCCCGTGGAGATAAGTCTCTCCGCCTCACCGACTACCTTCTCGAAGGGTCTGCTTCTCAAAGGCCCCCTTATAAGAGGGATGGCGCAGTAGGAGCAGCAGTGGTTGCACCCCTCGCTGATCTTGAGGTATGCAGAGCGCGGAAAGGAAAGAAGCTCCTTTCTCTCGTCTCTCTCCCTGTCGGGGTCGGGGTACTCGGGAACGAGTACAGGCTTCTCCTTCTTCTCCACACCGGAGAGAATCTCTGGGAAAAGAGAAAGATCATGGTTACCGAAGATTGCATCGGCCTCCTCGAGTTCCATCTCCCGCCCGTAGCGCTGGGCAAGACACCCGGCAAGAATTATCTTCGCCCCGGGGTTCCTGTTTCTCAATTCAAAGAAGGTATCTATAGACTCCTTCTTGGCACTCTCTATGAAGCCGCATGTGTTGACGACAATGATATCTGCCTCAGAGGCATCCTCTGTTCTTGTATAGCCGCTCTCTCCCGCATAGGAGAGAAGTATCTCCGAGTCTACCTGGTTCTTGGCGCACCCCAGGCTTTCCATATATATC
>CAVJJV010000152.1:4141-5786 GCA_963650055.1 Comamonas kerstersii
GGATACATTAGACAAAAAAGAAAAAAGAAGGTAGAGATAACTATAGAATTCGGTGGTTGTATTTTACTCCCCGCAAGGGCTATTCTATCTCCATGGACAGAAACATAAAGGTAATCGGTGAAAAGGAAGAGAAGACGAGAGCGCTTCTCAAACCGCTGGAAAAGGAAATACAGTCAAAGGCTTTCAGATACTACGGCATAACGAGACCGCTGTATAACGGAATCTTCTTCGTCCATATGGAGAAGGAGGAGAAACTCGGGGCCTTCATCCCCTCGAACCAGGTGATAATCCTCTCAGAGGAACTTCTCGATTACCCTGTGTCTGTTGTGAAGAACATCTTCATTCATGAATGCGCACATGCCGTGGACTACCTCTTCAATCCGCACCTTACGGGCCACTCCGCCTTCTTCCGCGAGATATGCGAAAAGCTCGGCATCGAGAAGGGCTTCGAGAAGGCGGCAGTCAAGAATGACCTTACTTCGAAGGTCAGGGCGAGGGAGAAACTCGATAAGCTCATGGCCATGTCCTCTTCATCCTTCGAGAACGAGGCGATGATTGCATTGAAGAAGGCAAGAGAGCTCATAGAAAAGGCCGCCCTCACAGAAGAGGATACGGATGAAGAAAAGATATACTCAGTAGAGGTCTATGAAAAGAAAAGGATATGCTCGTATGTAACCTATATTTCGCACATAGTCGGTGAAAACATCGGAGTCTTCTTTGTCAAAGACCACAGAGATGAGTCGGTCGTGCTTACAGCCTACGGCTCTGTCGAGCAGTGCGAGAGCACACTCTATCTCTTCGACTACCTGATGTCTGCACTGGACGAAGAGGTGAAGAGACTCAGAAAGCAGGGCAAGAACATCTCGAAGGACAGCTTCATGATAGGAGCCTACGAAGCAATCAGAAAGAAGACAAAGGAACAGGAGTGCATGGCACTCGTCAAATCCATCCAGAACGAAACGGAGATGAAAGCCCGCCGTTTAGCCTTCAAGGATACCACACTCTACACTTCCCGCTCGAATGTCCATATCGACCCGACATCCTTCAGCTCAGGCTCATCCTTCGGCAGGGACCTAGATTTATCAGGAGAGAGACAGAAGAGGATAGATAAGTAACACTCTCATCAGAAACTGCACAGACATGAAATTTCATCCCGGATAAACACTGCTTGAAGCAAATCCGGGATTATCATTACAAGTTTCCGAACGATATCGTTACAAATTACCGAAAATTTTCGTTTCAAGTTTCCGAAAAATTCCGTTACAAATCTCCGAAATTAATTATAATTCCTTTATGAAGAAATACAGGCATAGGATTGCAGATGAATTACTCGAGTCAAAGTTAAAGACAAAAGGCGCAGTTTTGATTGAGGGCCCGAAATGGTCTGGAAAGACGACAACAGCCTCAATGCAGGCTGGAAGCATATTGAAGATAGATGAACCGATAACAAAAGAACAGAATCTTGTTCTTGCAAAAATAAACCCTCAGATGCTTCTGAAAGGAAAAACCCCAAGACTTCTGGATGAATGGCAGCTGGCACCGACTCTCTGGGATACCGTAAGGTACGAAGTTGATGAGAGAGGAGAAACCGGACAGTTTATTCTGACAGGTTCTTCTGTCCCCGCCGATACTTCTCTTATTTCCC
>CAVJJV010000153.1:0-3259 GCA_963650055.1 Comamonas kerstersii
AAGGGAGAGCTGAGGGTGAAGTCATCGGGGAAGTCAGAGGCGAAAACAAGGGAACAATCAAGACACTTGTTCAGTTCATCAGGGACGGACTGATCAGTGAAGACAATGCAGCGAAGAGAGCAAACATGAGTCTTGAGGATTTCAGGAAGGCCGAGGCGCTGTACTGCAATTGAAGTCGCTCAATAAAAATCGACAGGACCTGTATTGATGAGTTTTCCCATACGCAGAGGTAAAAAAATCAGCCGCCGTTGACATATTGTCCACAAGGCGGCTTTTCATTGAACACAGAAGCAGAGCCTATCTCAATGACTCAAGAAGTGCGATATGCTCGCTGGTCTTCCTGATTGTCTCTTCGAACTCAGCTTTCTTGCTTCTCTCCTTCTCTACAGCCTCCGGCTTGGCATGTGAGATGAAATTCTCGTTGCCGAGCTTCTTATTGCTTCCCTCCAGGTTCGCCTGAGCCTTACTGAGTTCGTTCTGCAGCCTCTTGATTTCAGCCTCGACATCAATAGCATCACGTGCAAATATGAAGGCTTCGAAGCCCTGTCCGTGGACAGGGAACTGCCCGTCCGTATTCTCTTTTCCCTCGATGTCGACGACAAGGTTACCGGAACCTGTGAACGAAGCAATCACATCCATCTCCTCCAGAATAAACTGAACATACGGGTTATCGCCATCGGGCCTGAGAACAATTCTGATCTTCTTCTCCGGGCCGATTCCAAGTGAAGAACGTGCAGCTCTGAGAGCTCTCACGATTTCCTGCATATAGCTGACGGCACTGTCGGCAAGCGGATTATTCCACTCCTCTCTCTCCTCAGGGAAGGATGAGGAGATTACATCACCGTTGTGATTCGGAAGCTTCTGATAGATTTCCTCTGTCAGGAATGAGAGGAACGGATGCATCATTCTCATCGATATCTCAAGGACATCCATGATGACAGACACCTGTATATTCTTCTCCTCATCGCTGCCGTGAAGGAGTTTTCCCTTGCTCGCCTCAATATACCAGTCACAGAAATCATTCCAGAAGAATGAGTAGACAGCCGATGCTGCGTCGTTGAAATGGTACCCGTCCATCGCACTGTTTATCTCTGCTATCGTCCTGTTGAGCTCAGAGTAAATCCACTTATCCATAGTGGAGAGCCTGTCGGGTGTAACAGCTACAAGCTCTCTTCCTTCGAGATTCATGAGGAGGAATCTTGTTGCATTCCATATCTTGTTGGCAAAGCGGGATCCGAGCTTGAAGGAGTTCATGTCTATCTGGACATCCTGTCCCTGTGCAGCAAGATAGCAGAGTGTGAACTTCGTGGCATCGGCACCATATTCATTGATAACTTCAAGCGGGTCGATACCGTTACCGAGACTCTTGCTCATCTTTCTTCCCTGGATATCACGGACGAGACCGGTTATTACGATATCCCTGAATGGGGCGACACCGATGAACTCCTCTGATGCCATGATCATACGGCTGATCCAGAAGAATATGATGTCGTATGCCGATACGAGTGTATTGGTCGGGAAGAATCTTCTGTAATCCTCTGTCTTCTCCGGCCAGCCGAGTGTACTGAACGGCCAGAGCCATGAAGAGAACCAGGTGTCGAGTACATCCTTGTCCTGCTCGAGACTGCGGCTGTGGCACTTCGGACACTCCGAGGGATCCTCTCTTGCAACAATCATCTCGCCGCAGTCCTGACAATACCATACCGGTATTCTGTGCCCCCACCATAGCTGCCTTGAAATACACCAGTCCCTGATTGTCTCCATCCAGTGGAGATATGTATTCTCCCATCTCTTCGGATAGAAGTTGATTTCACCGTTCTTCCAGGCGGCAACGGCTTTCTCCGCCATTCCCTTCATTCTTACGAACCACTGCTCAGAGAGATAAGGCTCGACAACTGTATGACAGCGGTAGCAGTGTCCTACATCATGGTTATAGTCGGTCTCCTTTACAAGATACCCGCCTTCCCTGAGGTCTGCAGTCACAAGCTTTCTTGCCTCCACTGCACTTAGTCCCCTGTACTTTTCCGGAACATTGTCATTGAGTGTGCCGTCCGGATTCAGAATATTGACAGGCTCGAGATTATGCCTCTTTCCGCACTCCCAGTCATTCGGGTCATGGGCCGGGGTGATTTTGACCATACCGGTACCGAAATCCTTCTCGACGAAGCTGTCTGCTATAATCGGAATGTCTCTGTCAGTAAGGGGGAGATGAACTAGCTTTCCGACAACGGCTGTATAGCGTTCATCTGTCGGATTGACGGCTACAGCCATATCACCGAACATGGTCTCGGGCCTTGTAGTTGCAACTGTAATCCATCCCGAGCCGTCGGCATACGGGTACCTTACATCATAGAGTTTACCCGGAACATTCTCATACTCCACTTCGTCATCCGCAAGGGCGGTACCACACTTGGGACAGTAGTTGACAAGATAGTTGCCCTTATAGATCAGACCTCTCTCGTAAAGGGTGACGAAAGCCTCTCTGACAGCCCTGCTCAGTCCCTCGTCCATAGTGAAACGTTCATGGTTCCAGTCACATGAGCAACCGAGCTTCTCAAGCTGGCTCTTAATTATGTCGTGATGTTTTTCCTTCACCTGCCAGGTGCGTTCGAGGAACTTCTCCCTCCCGATATCCTGACGTCTGAGGCCCTCTTTTGCCAGCTGTCTCTCGACAACGTTCTGCGTTGCGATTCCTGCATGGTCCGTACCCGGCACCCAGAGTGTCGGCAGTCCCTTCATTCTCTTGTATCTTACTATGATATCCTGAAGATTGTTGTTGAGGGCATGTCCCATATGGAGGACACCCGTGACATTCGGTGGAGGCATGACCACACTGAAGTGTCCTTCTCCCTCCTTCGGACCGAATTCGCCCTTCTCCTTCCATTCCGCATAGATACGGTCTTCGAAATCCTTAGGATTATAGGCCTTGTTGAGTTCAACGGCTTTCATATGCATTCACCTCCGATACAGGAGGTAATGATAACAAATAAGCCTGTCAGGAGCAATTCTCCAGAGAGTATTAATGAAAAGTGTAGGTTTCCCTGCACCTGATCATTCATTCTCAGCCGGTGTCCCGTTTACCGTGACATCAAGCGGCTGCAGTCCCTTTATCGATATGTCGACATTGTATCCCTTGCTGTCCAGATACTGCAGTATCTCCTCGAGGGAATAATTGTCCAGACTGTCCCTGTTCGAGACATGTCTTATGTTTTCACTGTCTGCATTCACCGAGAATGAAGGCAGAATCTCATTCGTCTGT
>CAVJJV010000153.1:3269-16186 GCA_963650055.1 Comamonas kerstersii
AGCATGAAGCCCCCTACAAAGATGAATGTCGCGGCTGCGGCAGTCGCAATCATTGTAGGGACACTCATCTGAAGTTTTCTCCTGAAGAAGCTGATCTTCTTTCTCTCTGTAAAGAGCTTGTTGTCAAGCTTCCTGAAAAGAGCATCCTTGTTTCTGTTCAGGTCCGCTTCGGAGAAGGAATCCGTCTGGATGACTTTATCCAGACCCTTCATGCCGTCAAGCAGATTCCTGCATGCAGCACAGTGTGACAGATGTTCCTCAACCTGTGTCTTATAAGGTTCCTTCAGCTCCCCGTCCAGGTACGCCGACAGCATCTGCAAATCAATACACATCTCTTTCCTCCGAAGTAAGAAGGCTCTCGAGCTTTCTTCTGGCTCTGTGCACCCTTACCTTTACATTGGTTTCGGAAATGCCGAGCACCTTTCCTATCGCCTTATAGTCCAGACCGGAATACTCCTTAAGCTGGATTACAAGTTTGAGGTTCTCCGGGAGAGCCTCGACAGCACGTCTGACTCTCTTTCTCTCCTCTTCTTCGATGACCTCCCTGGCCGAGTCGACATAGTTCGCCGTCTCGCTTCCGGGCATTCTCTTCACCTTCTCTACAAGCTGGAGTTCCCGCTTGTTGTGCTTCAGGTGATTGAGAGCAAGGTTCTTCGTTACTCTCAGGAGCCAGTACTTGGCATCATCCATGGTCGGGAAGCTCATGTTCTTCACGAAGAATCTTTCAAAAGCCTCCTGGACCAGGTCCTCGGCAATATCCTGGTTGTACACGATGTGCATTGCAACCTGCATCAGCAGAGTGTAATTCTCATCGTACACCTTCCTGAAATCGTCCCTGTTGGTACTTTTTATTTCCATCTTACTAACAACTGTTCCTCTATAAAGGTTACATATTTTTTTCCAGAACAGGTCCCGAGGGGGTGTCCTTCACCGTAAATCCCCTTCCGGCCAGCTCGGATCTTATCTCATCGGCTCTCGCCCAGTCCCTGTTCTTCTTGGCAAGAGCTCTCTCTTCGACAAGTTTCCACTCTTCCTCCGTTCCGACCTTCACATCCTTCTCAGCCTCGACATTGTCGAGCTCAAGTCCCAGGATTCTGTCGAACGAATAAAGCAGTGAGAGCTTCTCGCCGTCGGTCACCTCACTGTCCTTGAGAAGGAGCCACATCTGGGCAAGGGCCTCGGGTGCCCTGAGGTCGTTGTTCATAGCTGCAGAGAATCCATCATAATATGCTTGAGCCTTAGCAGAAAGTTCTTCCACAGGTTCCGTATTCTTGAGAGACGAGACGATGGAGACAAGTTTCTCTCTTGCAGAGCGTGCATGGTCCAGAGCCTCCCAGCTGAACTTCAGCTGTGTGCGGTAGTGCCCCGAGAGGCAGAAGTATCTGTAGTCGAGTGGATTGTAGCCGTGGCTGACAACGACGGGAAGCGTCAGGAATTCGCCAGATGACTTACTCATCTTTCCCTTGTCGTTGAGCAGGAATTCCCCGTGGCACCAGTAGTTGACCCACTTCGAACCCGTTGCAGCCTCGCTCTGCGCTATTTCATTGGTATGGTGGACGGGAATGGCGTCTATACCGCCGCAGTGCAGGTCGAAATGCGGTCCGAGGTATTTCATGCTCATGGCCGAGCATTCGATATGCCATCCGGGATATCCTCTTCCCCACGGGCTGTCCCACATCATAGCCTGGTCGCCGAACTTGGAGTTCGTGAACCAGAGGACGAAATCCTTGGGGTTGCGCTTGTTGCCGTCTACTGCAATGCGCGCACCGCTCATCTTCTCGTTCTGGCTCTGTCCGGCAAGCTTTCCGTAATCGGGTATGGTATCTATCGAGAAATAGACATTGCCGCCAGAGGTATATGTATGGCCCTTCTCCTCGAGGACCTTTATGAGATCTATCATATCCTGTATATGGTCGGTGGCCCTGCATACGATATCGGGGGTGATTATGTTTAAATCCTTCTCGTCCTTGAAGAAGGCCTCTGTATAGAATGCAGCGATATCCCACACGCTCTTTCCCGTCTCCCTGCTTCTCTTTCCGAGCTTGTCCTCACCGTCGTCCCCGTCACCTGTAAGATGACCGACATCCGTGATATTCATGACGTGTTTGACCTCGTAGCCGTCGAAAAGGAACGTTCTCTTCAGGATATCTTCGAAGATGAATGTCCTCAGGTTGCCTATATGTGCGTAGTTATATACAGTAGGACCGCAGCAGTACATTGAAACCTTATTGGGCTCGATCGGTACGAACTCCTCGATTTTACGGCTCATCGTGTTGTAAAGTTTCATCTTTGTCCTCCGTCTTTCGATTTATGCCGTATTATATTTGATTTTCAATCCTTGATAAAGACAACACAGAAATTCCTTTATCCACTATATGTCACACTCCAGCTTATCCTTCCCTCCGAAGTTATGTTGAAATCCACTGAGATATCATCGGAGGAGAAAACATGAGACATACCGACGCTCAGTTTCCCGTCCTCATATTCTATTTTCACCCTGTTCCCGTTAAATGAAGCGAAGAACCTCCCTCCCGTATTCTTGTAGCCGACCGTCAACTCTTTCCATGTAAGCGACATCTTCTCCTCCCTCTTCTCCCTTCCTGAAAGAAAGCTCTTCGTAATCGATGATTTCAACAGCACTCCCCCCAGGCTCAGTTTACCCGTGACACTGTATTCATAATCCCTGTACTCCCTCAGATATACAGGCTCCCCGCCGAGTCTTAGCTCGTGGATTATCTCGACGCCTCCGGTGCTGATTCCCGCCCTCATGTACCTGTACCAGGCTCCGGCCTCCGGGGAGAATGCCTGAGTGCGTCCGAAGCCGGCTGCCGCATCGATGGAAGAATACTTTACAGAAGACAGTACAAGAAGCGAAAAGCTCTTGAATCCGGATGCCGAAGCGATTACCGTCAGGCTGAAGACCCTGTCCTTTTCAAGTCTCCCGACTCCCCAGAGCGTCTTCATCCCGGTGCGGAGCAGGCTGTCCTTCTGGTAGTCCGTATCCTCCCCCTCTCCTCCCCAGACAAGGGCGAGATCCAGTAGTTCCCCGTCGTAGAGCACGCCGCCTCCGTTCCTCTCGCCGAAGAAGGAGAAGAGATGGAGTTTTGAAACCACCACCTCCGTTCCTACCTCCCTGCTTGATTGCGAGAGAGTCGAGAACGATGGATTGAGGGACGAGGAGGAGTAGGGATCATCGAGTAAGGAAAGAAGTCCGCCTCCCGATATCGAGCCGAAGCTGAAGACGGGGGTTCTGATCAGAATACCCCTGTCCTTGAATCTGACTAGCGAGCTGCCGTCCCTGATTTCAACGACTCCGTCCGACGAACTCTTGAGAGAGACAGAAGAAGCAGGAAGTACAAGAAAAAGAGCAAAAAGCAGTATAAAGAAATAAACCTTCATACTGTATATAACTGTATCACCCTCTCAAATTGTCAAAAATCATGGCGGAACAAAAGGAAAACAAGTTTGTAATTTTCAGTCATAACGGTGGAGGTTTTTGCCTTTGTGGATTATCATCGTTCCAGTCAATTATTCTTAAGGAGTGTTTAAATGGTTATTCTAACCCTAAACTGCGGCAGTTCCTCTGCCAAATACCAGGTATACGACTGGGACAACAAGGATGTCCTTTCAGTAGGAGTTGTAGAAAGAATCGGACAGGAAGTATCAACAATCGAACAGAAGTCACGCGGCAAGGATGAATACGAGGCATCTTTCTCAAGCCCCACACATGCCGAGGCTATCGACTACATCCTGAAAATGCTTCAGGATCCGACTTACGGATGCATCAAATCTCTCGATGAAATCGGAGCTGTAGGACACAGAGTCCTCCACGGCGGAGAGATGTTCAAGAAATCAACACTGGTCACAGACGAGGTAATCGAAAAGCTCAAGACACTCATTCCGCTCGGACCTCTCCATATGCCGGGCAATATCATGGGAATCGAATGTGCCCGGAGACTCATGCCGGGAGTTCCCCAGGCAATCGTACTCGACACGGCATGGCACCAGACAATGCCGCCGGAGGCATTCATGTATGCAGTGCCCTATGAGTGGTATGAAAAATACAACGTCAGACGTTACGGCTTCCACGGAACAAGCCATCTCTACTGTGCAAAGCGTGCCGCTGTACTTCTCGGAAAGGAGAACAAGGATACCAACGTCATCATCCTCCACGTCGGCAACGGTGCTTCTGCATGTGCAGTCAAGAACGGAGTATGTATCGATACATCGATGGGACTGACACCTCTCGAGGGTCTCGTGATGGGAACAAGAAGCGGCGACATCGATCCTGCGGTCATTCCATATATATGCAACAATGCAGGCTACACAGTTCAGGAGATGGATACCATCCTCAACAAGAAGTCCGGCCTTGTTGGACTATGCGGGAAGTCTGACAGAAGAGATGTCAGCCAGATGGCACAAAACGGCGACAGGAAAGCCCAGCTCTGTGTCGATATGGAATGCAGAAGACTCAAAAAGTATATCGGCTCCTATGCAGCTCTCCTCGGCAGAGTTGATGCCATCGTCTTCACGGCAGGTGTCGGCGAGATGGGTGAGAATATCAGGCTCGGTGCAACAGAAGGGCTTGAGTCCCTCGGCATCAAGATCGATCCGGAGAAGAACGACCTCTCACACTGCAGAAACGCAGAGACATGCATCAGTGCAGATGACTCGAATGTCAAAATCTTCGTCATCCCGACAGATGAGGAGCTCGTCATCACAGAAGATGCATATGCACTCATGAAGGGTACATATGATATCCACACCAACTTCCACTACTCCTTCGAAGATCCCGATTACGTCAACAAGGCACGTGAAAGAGGACTTGTGAACAATCTCAAGAAGAAACCCGAGATTGCCTCGATCATCGCCTATCCTCCGAAGAAGAGCAACTGAAGTATATAAGGGTGTCCGTAAGGGCGCCCTTTATCTATGTCTCAATAATACTTTATATTCTGTACTAGTATTCCTATTTGAGAATCTTATATTTATTTATTAAACAAAAATCAACTTTATTTCCCTGTATTGATATGGAACAGGAAGTTTTTGAAGAAATAGTAAGGGAAAAGCTCAGGATAAGATACCTCAGACCCTGGCAGACATTGATTATCCGTCACATCCTCGACAACGTGGAGAGCGGAAGGAAGACAAATATCCTCGCGTCCCTCCCGACAGGAAGCGGAAAGACACTCTGCTTTACCGCACCGATGCTTCTCATGAAGGGGATAACGGTATGTATCTACCCGCTGCTTGCTCTTATCAGCGACCAGGAGAGGAGATTCAGGGAAAGCGGATTCAATCCGGTTGTGTTGAAAGGCGGGATGACGAGATACGAGAAGAGGGAGAAATTAAGAATCCTGAGAGATGGTGAAAGCAGACTCATCGTCACGAATGTCGAGATGCTCCTCGCTCTCACCGCCTCCGGCGAGCTCGAGTGTCTCAAGGGGATGATCGAGACGGTGGTCATCGACGAAGTTCATACAATACTCGAATGGGGAGAAACATTCCGACCCGCCCTACTCGAGATAGGCGCCATAATAGGAAAACTCGAGCCGAGGAACATTTTCGCTTTCAGTGCAACAATCAACAGTTCGACAGGAAAGAAGATCATAAAGCTTGTCTTCAACGGCAGCAAGCCCTACATCGTCCACGGTTCTGCCGACAGGGAGAATATATACTACCATGCAGTAAGGACGCTCTCGATTAAACATGATATGCTTAAAATACTCTCCTCCAGGGAGATGCGTCCCGCAGTGGTATTCTGCTCCTCGCGTGAGAAGACAGAAATACTACAGCGCGAGACAGCACGGCTCGGCTATAGTACCGGCTTCTACCATGCCGCCGTCAAGAGAGAGGAGAAAAAGAAAACGGAGGAATGGTTCTTCTCGTCCTCCGACGGAGTGCTCTTTGCTACAATCGCGTACGGAATGGGGGTCTCCAAGGATGATATCAGATCAATCATCCATACATTCATTCCTCCTGACGCATCGTCTTTTCTCCAGGAATCCGGGAGAGCCGGAAGAGACGGTAAGGATGCCCATTCATTCGTTCTCTACAGAAGTGACGATAAATCCCCGATTACAAACATATTCAGCGGGAGCGGATGCATAAGGCGTCTTCTTCTCGAGGCTATGAACGAGGAAGTAGAGAACAGAGAATGCCTGGGCTGCAGCCACTGCACACCCGACGGATATGTTCCCGCAGGAGAAAACGAGATACTCTCCCTCCTCTCCTACTGGGGGATAATGCCCGCCGCGTGGCTCAGAAAGGCCCTGCTGCACCGCACCCTCCTCTCGAAGGGCCTGAGACTCAAAGGGTGGAGCGGAGACGAACTTGATTCTGCACTTGAGATTCTCGAAAGAGAGAAGAAAATAGCCGGACTGGGGCCGTTCTATGTAATCAGGGGCGGAAAACGGAAATTAATATCCCGCTCACCTTCATAAGAAAGAAAAACTCTTTGTATTTTTCTTCCGTTGAAATAGAATCTAAGACATGAACAAAGATCTGCATACGCTATACCCTTCACTTTACGGATCCGTTTACGATGAAAAGGAAATGGATGAAAGATTTTCCCGTCTTATAAAGAGACACGAAGAGCTCTACGGGAAGAAAGATCCGGCTCTCTTCTCTGCTGCAGGACGCACGGAGATAGCTGGAAACCATACAGACCATAATCTGGGTCTCATCATCGGGGCGTCCATCAATCTCGACACCATCGCTGCAGTCACACCGAGAGATGACAGCATTGTCGTCTTCTCCTCCGAAGGATTCCCGCCATGCCGGGTGGACATCACGGATGACTCAGTCCATGAAGAAGAGAAGAACACCACTCCGTCCCTCATAAGAGGCATTGCAAAGGCATTCAGAGAGCGGGGAGTTGTAATCGGCGGCTGGGAGGCTGCAGTTTCGAGCAGCGTGATGGTCGGCTCGGGGCTCTCGTCCTCCGCCTCCGTCGAAGTTCTTATAGCTGAAATCTTCAACTCATTCTATAACGGGGACAGGTTCAAGGCCCTGGAGCTCGCTAAAATCGGGCAGTTTGCCGAGAACGTATATTTCGGTAAGCCTTCAGGGCTCCTCGATCAGGCATGCTGTGCAACGGGGGGAATAGTCGGGATAGACTTCAAGGACAAGGCCGACCCTGTGGTTACACCTCTCTCACTCGACCTCTCGCAGTTCGAACTCACGATGGTAATAACGAATACACACGGAACACACGCAGATCTTACCGACGAGTACAGTGCAATGCCGGGGGAGATGAGGGAGGTTGCACACTACTTCGGAAAGGAGAACCTGAGAGAGGTGGAGTTCAGTCACTTCATCTCGTCACTCAGGGATTTGAGGGAAAAGCTCAAAAACGACAGAGCACTCCTCAGGGCCTACCACTATTTTACAGAGAACGAAAGAGTAGTATACATGCTCGATGAAATCAGAGATGGTGATATAGACACATTCCTCTACAACGTCAACGAGAGCGGCACATCATCGTTCTGTTTCCTCCAGAATGTATATACGACACTGAACACACACGAAGAGGGACTTGCACTTGCCATCGCCCTGAGTCAGCACATTCTACGCGGAGAGGGGGCCGTCAGAGTACACGGAGGCGGCTTTGCGGGAACTGTGCAGGCTTATGTACCCGACCATCTTCTCGAAGAGTATATCAAGGAAATGGAGGAAGTCTTCGGTACAGGTTCATGTACCCGCATCTCGTTCAGAAAATGTGATGTATGCAGGATAGTATGAGACTTCCCTATTACACTGTTAACGGCTAGAATCATCAGACTATGCAGGAAAAAGTCAAGGCTGGAAATGCCATAACAGAAGGCGTCATCTGGCGTCAGATTCTACTTTTCTTCTTCCCGATTATGTTCGGGACTCTCTTCATGACACTCTACAACACGGTGGATGCCATAATTGTCGGTCAGCTTCTGGGGAAGGAAGCCCTCGCCGCCGTTTCGGGAGGTACAAGCACGATGACGAACCTCATCATCGGCTTCTTCACGGGGGTTGCATCGGGAGCGGCTGTCGTCGTGTCGCAGTTCTACGGAGCGCAGAATGAGGAAAGAGTCTCAAAGAGCATCCACACAGCCATCGCACTCTCGATTGTATTCGGTGTCGTTATCACAGTCGGAGGATACATCGTGACGGAGCCCCTGTTGAAGCTGATCGAGACACCGGACGAGGTACTGCCGCTTGCAGTGGAGTACCTCCATGTCTACTTCTCCGGGGCTGTCTTTCTTACTGTCTACAATATGGCATCGGGAATCTACCGGGCATTCGGAGACTCGAAATCCCCGCTGTGGTTTCTCATCATCGGTGCCGTCATCAACATCTTCCTCGATATTCTCTTCATATCGACATTCAAAAGGGGCGTGAAGGGGGCTGCGGAGGCAACTGTAATCAGCCAGGTTGTCTCATGCTTCCTGACGCTCTTCTTCCTCTGCAGGAGAAAGGACTCGTGCAGATACTATATCAGACGCTCCTTCGACGTCGACAGAGTCATCCTCACGAGAATGCTCCAGATAGGACTCCCCGGAGGCATTCAGTCCATCATGTACAATATCTCGAACATGATCATACAGACCAACGTCAACCGATTCGGTACAGACACCGCGGCTGCTTGGGCAAGCTACAACAAACTCGATTCAATCTTCTGGATGATTGTGAACGCATTCGGAATCGCTGCGACTACATTCGTGGGACAGAACTACGGGGCGGGAAAGATAGAGAGGGCGAAGAAAGGCGTAAGGGACAGCCTGCTGATGAGTGCCTTCACCGCCGTCATCATGACGGGGATTTACCTTACACTGGGTAAATACGCCTTCAGACTCTTTACTTCGGATGAAAATGTGATTTCAATCGGAATGAGGATTCTCGAGACAATCGCTCCCGTATTCATTCTCTACATCCCCATCGAAATACTCTCGGGAGCCCTCAGGGGAGTCGGAAAGACCCTTATACCGACACTCTTCACAATCTTCGGCATATGCGGTTTGAGAATAATATGGCTGAGCATACCCGTATGCACAGAGACAATCGAGAGGGTCATGTATTCATATGCCCTCTCGTGGGGTCTTGTTTCCGCTCTCTTCTTCATCTACTACAGGAGAGCGGATGTCTTCAACGAACGAACTCAGAAGAGCTCTCTGTAATCTGTTCCTATACTCTTGAAGACGCTTTCCCTGTGCATTATCTCATAGAGATTCTTCGGTATTGGAACTGTGACGCCGAGAAGAGGCTCGACTATGTCGTTGAACTTTGCAGGATGTGCCGTCTCGACGACAATCGACGGGACGGAGTCGAAATAATCCCTTCTGACTCTCTCCCCGCATGCTGTATGGGGACAGATGATATATCCCTCGTCGTCGTATACTTCCCTGATTGTACGTCTGATTTCATCGTCGGAGACGGAATAAGCCGTAACGTTCTCACTGAAGCGCTTGAATGTCGGATAGAGGTCGAAAAGCCTCTCCATATTGGACGGGGCACCTACATCCATTGCGTTTGCAAGTGTCCTGACGCTGTCACGCGGCCTGTACTCTCCGCTCTCGAGATAGTCGGGAATGGTTCTGTTGGCATTACATGCAAGAACTATCCTCTCGATCGGGTATCCCATCTCCCTGGCCCAGTATGCTCCCGTGACATTTCCGACATTACCGGAGGGAACTATTATGAGCGGTTTAACCCCGTATTTGACGAAGAAGAGAGATGATGCATATGCGTAATATGCCATCTGCGGGAGAAGACGCCCTATGTTGATCGAGTTGGATGAACTGAGAGAATAGGAATACTTCGGATCCATGAATGCTTCCTTCACCATTCTCTGGCAGTCATCAAAGCTTCCCGAAACCTCGTAGGAGGAGATATTGTCCCCCCAGGAGGTAAGCTGGGCGCGCTGTCTCTCTGCAACCCTACCCTTCGGAAAGAGGACCTTCACGCTGAGGTTTTCACGCTTATAGAAGGCCGATGCGACTGCACCTCCTGTGTCTCCGCTGGTGGCGACGAGGATTGTCTTCTCCTCTCCTCTGAGTTTAAGAAGTCTCTCCATCACACAGGAAAGGAACCTTGCACCGAAGTCCTTGAATGCACTTGTCGGACCGTAGATGAGCTCCATGAAGACTCTTCTTTCTCCGGATTCGTGGAACGGGAGGGGGAACGAGAATGCGTCCTGACAGATATCAAGAAGCTCATCCTCAAGCACATCTCCCTCGAAGAACGGCTTGATGGCCGTGTACATCGCGTACGCCAGTCCCTTCGTCAGCGTAAAATCGCTGCTTATCCCGGGAAGTTTTTCGGGAACGAAAAGTCCTCCGTCCGGGGCAAGACCCTTCAGAACTGCATCCGAAACACTGTATCTTTCACCGTCCCTACTTCTGGTTGAAACGTACTTGATCATATCTTCCTCCTCATATCTTCGATCCGAGGTATGCACTGAGCCTCAGGATATCTGCAAATATTCCGGCAGCCGTAACTTCCGGCCCGGCTCCCGGTCCCTGTACGACAAGCGGCTGGTTGTGATAGCGTGCAGTCGTGAACTGGATTACGTTATCAGTCCCCCTGGACTGGCTGAAGGGATGTGAGAGAGGGAACTTTCTGAGCCCCACAGAACACTTTCCGCCGTCCACCGTTCCGACATAACGGAGCACCGTGCCTTCCGCCTCCGCCTCATTGTAGAGATTGAGCATTCTCTCATCAAGTTCCCCTATACGGCTCAGGAACTCTTCCTTCGATACATTCCTGAGGTTCTCGGGAACGAGCGACTCGACAGGGAAGGAATCTATCTCCGTCCTGTATCCGAGTTCCCTCGAGAGGATTACCGTCTTACGTGCGACATCCATTCCCGAAAGGTCATCCCTCGGATCGGGCTCTGTGAATCCTAGTTCTCTTGCCTTGAGTACAAGTGTCGAGAACGGAGTCGTTCCGTCATAGGAGGAGAAGAGCCATGAGAGTGTACCGCTGACCATTCCCTCGACTTTTTCGATTGTATCTCCCGTCTCTCTGAGGTCCTTGAGGGTTACGATGATCGGAAGCCCCGCTCCGACAGTCGTTTCGTAGAGGAACTTCTTTCCCGTCTTCATCGAAGCATTGAATATCTCACGGTAGTATTCATAGGGGCCTGACGGAGCCTTTTTATTCGGGGTGATTACATGGAACCCCTTCTCGATGAAGCTCCTGTACTGCCCGGCTCTTTCCTGGCTTGAAGTCGCATCTATCAGGACCCAGTGGGGATAGTAAGATGCCCTGATATGTGAAAGGAAGACCTCTTCATTGTATGGAATGGAGTATTCATCGAACTTCTCCCTCCACTTTCCCAGTTCAATTCCGTCCTCACTCAGGAGCATTCTCTTCGATGTCGCAATTCCTCTGACACGGAGGTCCAGGTCGAACTCCCTCTTGAGCCTCTCGCTCTCGCGTCCGAGCTGGTCGAGGAGCGTTCCTCCTATATTACCCGGCCCGAAGAGACCGAGGGAGAGCGTCTGGGGAGACATGAAGAAGACCGTGTGAAGTGCACGCTCGGCCTTGACTGCATCAGCTGAAGCTATTACTGCACTTATATTGCGCTCACTCGACCCCTGTGCGATGGCCCTGACGTTTACGCCTGCCCTGGCAAGGGACGAGAAGAGCTTACCTGCAACGCCTACCCGGCCCGGCATTCCTTCGCCAACCACGGCTAGAATCGAGAGATCGTTCTCGCACTCCACCGATGATATCTCATCGGCCTTGAGCTCTCTTTCGAATTCACGTGTAATCGTCTCCTTCGCCCTTCTGCTCTCCTTCTGCGGGACAGCGAAACATATGGAGTATTCACTCGATGCCTGGGAGATGAATATTACACTTATACCCTCGTTGCGGAGTGCCGTGAATAGTCTCGAGGATACACCGGGGACACCCGACATTCCGGAGCCTTCAACATTCACAAGCGATATGTTCTTGACAACGCTGAATGCCTTCACACCCCCCTCAGAAACCTCTGCATTCCTCGTGACGAGTGTCCCCTCCTCCTCTATGTCTCCCCAATAACGGAGTGAGAGGGAGAGATCTGCATTCATCGCGGGAATAAACGAGTGGGGATGGACAACCGGTGCTCCGAAGAACGAGAGCTCCGTTGCTTCAGCGTATGAGAGTCTTCTGATTATATGAGCATTCGGGACATCCTTCTTGCTTGCAGAGTAGAGAAGAGACTTCTGGTTCCAGAAAGTCAGGGGGCATGAAAGCTTTCTGGCAATGAGAGACGCAGTATATTCTCCCCAGCCCTCGCCGTCTCTCTCCCTGCCGGAGGCGTCTCTGTCGTCATCGCAGTATATAAGTCTGCCGGCGGCTATAACGGTCTTCTTTCCCCTGATGAGGGACGGGTTTTCCAGGATAACGGAGGGGTCGAGGACAACAGCCTCCATCCTCTCCTCCTTCAGACGGGCAAGGAGAACTGAAGCAAGAAATGATGATGTGAGGTATTCAAGGTAGTCGGAAGAAGCGCCTGTGCTGTCACCGAGAATCCATACGGCCTTGATGATATCATAGACATTACTGAAGGAGGACTCCATCTCTTCCGAGACATTTGCGGCACTGCGCTCGGAAAGGGACGATGAGACCAGTTCGAGCCATCCCTTCTTCTTCATCTCGAGAAGTGACCATACATCTTCATCCTTCTTCTCGGCCAGAAGAAGAAGCTTCTGGAATGTAAGGGAGGGATTAAGCGGCGGGGGAAGAACGAAGACGGACGTATCGTCCCCTCCGAGTCTTATGACGCTCAGGAACTTCTCTATTCCTCCTGGAGTTGAAACCATAGACCCCTCAAGGGCATGGACGCGGATACTCATACTCAATCCTCCTTGTACTTATAAAAAATGAGGGCTCCCTTCTTTTAAGGAGTCCCCGTCTTTTTCATTCTTAGAAAAACTAATCCTGTTATACAACCT
>CAVJJV010000154.1:0-2719 GCA_963650055.1 Comamonas kerstersii
TGTCTGAAGAGGTCTCTGACCTTGCTTGCTCCCATACCTACGAACATTTCGACGAACTCCGAGCCGCTTATGGAGAAGAAAGGTACCTTCGCTTCTCCTGCAACGGCACGTGCAAGGAGAGTTTTACCTGTTCCGGGAGGGCCTACGAGAAGTGCACCCTTGGGTAGTTTTGCTCCGATTTTCGTGTATTTGTCATTGTCATGGAGGTAGCTTACTATCTCCTCGAGAGCCTCCTTGGCCTCATCCTCTCCCTGTACATCCTTGAATGTAACCCCCGTCTCGTTCTCGGCATATATCTTGGCATTGCTCTTACCGAAGCTCATTGCATTCATGCCCCCCTTCTTCTGTATGAAGGAGAAGATGAGTCTTCCGGCAAAGGAGAAGAGGAGGATAGGCAGGAACCAGCTTACAAGGAAGGTGGTTATCGGGGAGCTCTCAGGCTCTATGTAGGACGAGAATGACACGCCGGCCTTCTCGAGTCTCTCCCTCAGTCCGCTGTCCGGAAAGACTGCAGTCTGGTAGGTTCCGACCGTCCCGTCAATCTCTGCCGTGAAGACTATATAATCATCGGCAAGCATCACTTCCTTCACTTCATTATCATCGACCATCTTCAGAAAGTCCGAATACTGGACCGACTGTATCTTCTTGACGAACTGCGGGAAGACGAATGCATTCAAAAGCATGATGACGAGGAAAGCCAGAAGACAGTAGTAGATTATAGGTTTATTGTTCTGCTTTTTCTCATTGTTGTTTTCCATGGAAACACCTCATCTGTAAGGATAACAGAAAGATACGACAGAAATGAGGAAGGGGGAAGCAAAAACATTCAAAACACAAAGAAGTGTGTCATAAGGAAACACTATGAGCGGTAGATGTCGAAGAGTACAAGCTTCTTGTCGTTTTTAAGGATGTAGGGATATGAATCGTTATCAGTTCCGGTGACGAAGCGGAGGTAATCGTCCATGTTCTTTCCCGGGTATGAGACCCGGATGAACTCCACGGCTTCCTCCATGCTTTTTAGCGGCTGGGGGAAGGGAATCGTGAAACTTTCACTTTCTGCGGTGTATCCTTCGCTTGAGAGAAATGCCTTCATTTGTGACAGCGTCGGTACAGGGCGTGAGACAAGACTTCCGTTCTGGCCCCTGTGCTCGCTGTAGACGTACACAAGGTGCCGGGATGCAAGAGAGAAGAGGGAGGAGAGCCTTTCCGTATCATAGAGACGTCCGAAGAAGATGCAGAGGACGGCGTCGCTCTTCTCCTTCCATTCCCTCCAGTCGGAAACATGGTATATGTTCTTTTCCTCCCGTTCCTCTGCAGCTTTTATCGGAGCTTCCTCTATGTCTATAGCTGTTACAGGATGGGTGGATGAGAGAACGGCCGCCGTGTGACCGAGTCCGCATCCGAGCTCGAGGACGGACTCTCCCTCTTTGAGATACCTTTCAATTACAGCTGAGAGCTCCCTGTGAAAAGAGCACAGGGAAGAGGCCCTCTCGTACCACTCTATCTTCCTCTCACTCCACCACATCGAAGAAGTCTCCGAATATATCACTAAAGAGGAGGGCGGCATCTTTCTTCACCTTCTCTTCGAAGATGGAGTAGAGCTCCACAATCTTTTTCCCGTCCTCTGTAAGGAAGGCTTTTCCTCCTCCGGCTCCGCCTTTGGTGCGGCTCACGAGTTCTTTATTGAATGCCTCTTCGCTGCGGGTGAGGATGTGCCATGCCTTGGAGTATGAGAGTTCCATGCTCTTTGCAGCACTTCTTATCGAGCCGGATCTGTCAATGGCAACAAGGAGTTCCTTCACCCCGGGGCCGAAGGCGTAATTATCGTCTCTTCCTATTTTAATCTTGATTTTACAGTTCATTCTTCAACCTTGAATTATGATAATCCCCCCTTTTGAGTCTTTCAAGAATCATTTCCTGATTGTATAGTTAGAGCGTCAAAGGAGATTTTTATGGCTTCAATTATACTTGAAAATGAATTCATCAGAGCTTCCTTCAACACAGTTGGAGGTTTCATCGATTCCATCGTATCGAAAAAGGACGCCCGTGAGCATGCCTGGCACTATGACAAGGCACTATGGGGACGCCGCACGGCAGTATGCTTCCCGCTCTGCGGAAAGTGCCTGGATGACGAATACAGCTTTGACGGCACTGTCTATTCTCTTCCCAACCACGGCTTTCTGAGAGAAAAGGAGCTGAAGGTGGTGTTTGAGAGTCAGGAACGGCTTGTACTTGAAAACACATACGACGAAGAGACTCTTACACGCTATCCATTCAAATATAATGTCCAGATAGAGTATGTCCTCGGAGAGGATGATGTACGTGTCTACTACCATGTGAAGAACCTGGACGAGAGAACTATGTACTATTCGATCGGCTCCCACTACACATATCTGCTGCCCGGAGTACAGGAGGAGTGTTCCATCTTCTTCTCGAAGCCACAGACTGCCGGTCTCTTCGATCAGAAGACGGGTCTTGTCTCCGGTGATTTTCTTTCGTCTGCCGACAGTTTCTCCCTCAAGGGCGTCATCGACAGCTCGTCCCTTATCTTCGACCTGACTACACTCGATACCGATTATGTGGCTCTCGGAGACAGAAACGGAATCTACACGAAAGTAAAGGGCGAAGGATTCAGATACCTCATCGTCTGGGCTCCGGCCGGCGGACACAACCCGTTTGTATGCGTGGAGTTCTGGGACGGCATGGGACATGTCGACAC
>CAVJJV010000154.1:2729-6700 GCA_963650055.1 Comamonas kerstersii
GCCTTGAGAAGGGCGGAGAGAGAACCTATCTCCAGACCATCATGCTGTAAGCGTTATCTTTTCAAAAAATATTGGTTTGTCTCTCCCCGCAGGGATGTGTTATCCTCTATGGGGAGAACTTATGAAGAAGAATGGTAATGCAGTATTTCTGCCCCTGATTGTGCTGGCCGTGCTGGTCTTTCTTCTTTCCTTCATGATTGGGCGCTATCCGGTGAATCCGTTCACGGCTGTGAAGATTCTTCTCTCGAAGGGGATATATCTTCTGACAGGGGGACGCTATGCCCTCCCTCAGACCTGGGCGGGTACGGAGGAGATAGTTGTAATCAACATAAGACTGCCGCGTATCATAGCAGCATTCATGATAGGTGCCGCGCTCTCCCTCTCCGGCACAGCCTACCAGGCGATATTCCGTAATCCCATGGTATCTCCCGACCTCCTGGGGGCATCGAGCGGGGCGGGATTCGGAGCAGCCCTGGCTCTAATACTGGGCGGAAGCTACTTCTCGGTAACCCTCTCTTCCTTCTTCTTCGGACTGGCGGCCGTCTTCCTTGCCGTTGTGATATCGCGGCTGAGTCCGATCAACCGTACCCTCTCGTTCGTACTTGCCGGTGTGATGGTGAGCTCTCTCTTCTCAAGTGCAACATCGTTCATTAAACTCATAGCAGATACGGAGAGCACACTCCCTGCCATAACCTACTGGCTGATGGGCTCCTTATCGTCAATCAAACTGAAGGACATCTCCTTTGCATTCTTTCCGATCATCATAGGTGCCGTTCCAATAATCCTCCTCAGGTGGAGGATAAACCTCCTCTCCCTCTCCGAGAGTGAAGCAAGGAGCATGGGAATCAACACATCCGTGCTGAGGCTCATCATCATATTCTCCGCGACGCTGATGACGGCGGCAAGCGTCTCGATAAGCGGTATGATAGGGTGGGTAGGTCTTGTAATACCCCATTTCTCACGGCTTATCACAGGTGTCGACAACCGCAGGGTGGTCCCCGCTACAGTCCTTATGGGAGGCACGTTCCTTCTCTTTGTTGACAACCTGGCAAGAATAATCACAACCGGTGAACTTCCCCTCGGGATTCTGACATCCTTCATCGGAGCTCCCGTCTTCCTTTATCTCATAGTATCGGGAGGAAAAGAGAATGAAGCTTGAAGTGAAATCCGTTTTCTTCTCCTACGGCGGGAAGAATGTGCTCAGTGATGTTTCCTTTTCCACATCCGACGGGGAGATAATCGCTGTTCTCGGACCCAACGGGGTGGGGAAGAGTACGCTCTTCAAGTGTATTCTGGGGTTTCTGAAACCTCAGAGCGGCTCTGTCGAAATCGACGGCTCACCCGTGCTCTCTCTTACAGAAAGGGAGAGAGCGCTCAGAACGGCATATATCCCGCAGTCATTCAATCCCGTCTACAACCACACAGTCCTCGACTCCGTCATGATGGGGAGCGCCAACAGGCTCTCCCTTTTTGCCGTTCCCGGAGAGGAGGAGAGGAGAAGGGCGGAGGAACTAATCCTTGAGATGGGCATAGAGGATATAATGGAGAGGGGAACGAGGAACATAAGCGGGGGAGAGAGACAGCTGATGCTGCTTTCAAGAGCCCTCATGCAGAATGCCTCCATTCTGATCATGGACGAGCCTACTGCGAGCCTCGACTTTGCAAACAGCCACAGAGTAATGAGAAAGGTTAAGGAGCTTTCAAAAAAGGGTTATACAATCATATTCTCCACACATTCCCCGTCTCTTGCAGCCCTTTATGCAACTGAGATAATCGCACTCAGGGACGGCTCCGTATTGAAGAAGGGAAGCGTTGAGGAAATCATGACAGGCGATATGCTTTCCTCTCTCTACTCCTTCCCAATTATAACTGGAAGGGTGGAAATCGACGGCGAAGAGCATTTTGTCTGTGTGCCCCGGAGGGATGATGACAAAAGACAGAGTTGACAGTGCAGGCTGCATATGCTTCAGGGGAAATGAAGTTCTTCTCATAAAATACTTCTCTCATTATTCCTTTCCCAAGGGCCATATTGAAGAAGGCGAGAGAGCTGAAGAAGCGGCGGTGAGGGAAACGATGGAGGAGACGGGCGTCAAAGCCGAGATTGTATCGTCCCCCATAATCGTTCCCTCCCAGAGAAGGGGGGACGAGAGAAAGGTATATTTTTTTCCTTCCCGCTATGTTTCAGGAAGCCCAAGGGGGGAGAAAGGCGAGACCGACGATGCCTTCTTTATCGACACTGTGCCGGCAATGTCTCTCCTGTCCTTTGAAGCCGACAGAATGGCTCTTGCGGAGGCTATGAGTAGTCAGGGTCTATGTTGAATGATACGGAGTAGTCGGGAAAGACCATCTCCAGAATTCCGGTGAGATTACGCCTGAAGGAATCCCAGTCTCTGAGTGTAAATGACACCACGACATCGAATTCGATGCGTTTCTCCTCGAAGTGGACATGAAAGCCGTGGATGCCGATGACATCATCGGATGCCATTTTTATGCACTTCAGGGTCTTGTCCATCATCTCCTTCACTCTCTCGTCATCCTGGTTCTCGGCATTGAGACCGAAGGTGAAGATTATTCCCGTCTCGCTGTAGAGTTCCTTCTTCGCTTTCTCCATTGCCTCATATATGGATTCTGCATCGGCCGAGAAGGGCACTTCGACATCTGCTGTTCCCACAGCAGACTCCGGGCCGTAACGGTGGATCCGGATATCATATCCGCCGGAGAGGGGAGGATATTTTTCTATTATGCTCCGGATGGCGGTCACCTCATCCTTTCCCGGTCTCTTGCCCAGAATTGTGTCGGATGTGGCGATAATCGAGGAAACACCTGTCCACATGATGAAGATGGAGACGATTATACCCGCTGTCCCATCCAGGAAGAGTCCCGTACAGGACGATACTATCCCCGATACTATCGTTATAATCGAGATGACGGCATCGGAGAGGCTGTCTTTGGAGGCTGCGGTGAGACTGAGACAGTTCGACGCTTTCCCTTCCTTTCTGTAGTAGATCCAGAGTACGAGTTTCACCGCTACTGTAAGAAGAAGAATGATGATGACGGGGGGAGAAATGAAGACGGGAGAGGGATTCTCAAGAGCATTGATGCTGCTCTTGAGAAACTCGAAACCTGTCAGAACGACAAGAAGCGAGACGAAGAGGGCGGAGAGGTACTCGATTCTTCCGTAGCCCATCGGATGGGCCTTCGTGGGTCTCCTTTTCGAAGCCTTGTAGCCTATGAGAGTCACAAGTGAGGAGAGACTGTCGGAGAGGTTGTTTGCACCGTCGGAGAGGAATGCAAGCGAGGACGTAAGATATCCTACGGCAATCTTCACAGCCCCCAGGAGCATGTTTGCCGCTATCCCTGTATTCGTGGCCTTCTTTATGGTCTTTTCCCGTTCTCTACTTTCAAGCATCCGATAATTCTATGTTCGAAGGGCGGAAAAATCAAGGGGTAATTATTGATGAAGAATAGAGTTAGTTAAATAAAACAAACTTAGACGGGCATCCTGGACTCAATCCTGGGGACTGTATCTGGGAATATTCCATTATCTTTTTCCTCTTATAATGTTCTTTCCTCTGTGGTAATATGACCTTATGAATCTCTGGCCTCTAATGGAAGAAAAACTCTTGAAGGATACACACCCTGTCATTTCATTGACGGGGGGCGGAGGGAAGACTACATTCCTCATTCTCTTTTCCCAGTATCTCAGGAGCCGGGGAAAGAGTGTCCTTATGACGACTACGACAAAACTTGCACCTCCGGAGACGGTTGATTACAGATTCGACCGCTTCTTTTCCTCTCCCTGTGATATGAAAGAGAGGAGGGAGGAAAAGGCCACTGCAGATCTCTTTGCATCAAGGGATGAGAAGACGGGAAAGCTTATCTCTCCCGGAGAGAATCTCATAATGGAGGTGGGGGAGAAATATGATGTTGTACTCATCGAGGCCGACGGCTCGAAGAGACTACCATTGAAG
>CAVJJV010000155.1:0-6308 GCA_963650055.1 Comamonas kerstersii
GTGCATAGAACTTCTGAACCTTTATCTCTCCCGTCTTTATGTTGACGGCAACCTGTGCAAAGTGTGCACCATACGGGATTGAAGATGCTGTTGTCACGAACGAGCCGTGAGCAACAAGCTGTCCGCGTCCCGAGCCGCTTGTAGCCGTATGGCTTATATCCCAATAGGTGAGAGTCTTTCCGGTCTTCATGGAGCGTACAGCACCGGGGGCGATAATCTCCATATCCTCCTCTTTCTCATCCATCTGGAGAGCAGCTTCCTTCAATATCATATCCTTCAGCTTCTGTGTTGCAAGAAGTGAAGCGTTGCCGCTGAAGAATGTACCGGAGGATGCATAGGATCCGGTATCGAATACACAGGCATCGGTGTCGCCGGAGACGATGGAAACCTTCTCTACAGGAACCTTCAGAACTTCGCACACAATCTTGGCTGAGATTGTATCAAGTCCTGTTCCGAGGTCTGCGCCTCCCGAGCAGAGGATTATCGTGCCGTCCGTTTCGAGCTTGCATAACGCCTCTGCGTGGTCGAGTCCCGGAAGTCCCGAACCCTGCATAATCATTGCAAAGCCCTTACCTATCTTCCAGTCGGGGTCTCCGGAGTCTTCCTTCTTTCCCCAGTTGATCATGTCGCAGCCCTTTGCGATGGCCTCATCTAGCCCGCATGAGCCGACAGGCACGACAGCTCCCTCTCGTCCTTCTCCAAGTCCCTTGAGGATTTCAAGCATATAGCCCTGGGAGACATGATTCTTCTCGATTATCGTCCTGTAGTCTACACCGAGCTTCTCCGCAAGCTGTGCCATAACCATCGAGAGTCCGTAGATTCCTTTCGGAGTACCGTACCCCTGGTATGCACCGGCGGGAGGGGTATTTGTATAGAAGACCTGAAGATCATACTTCATGTTGTCGACGGCAAATAGCGGAAGAGTCTTGGAGCATGAGTTCATAGGAACTGTCAGACAATGGTTGCCGTAAGGACCTGTGTTGGCCCTGACCTCCATGTAGATAGCCGTAATCTTTCCGTCCTTCTTTCCCGCCATCTTCACATGCACTCTCATCGGGTGGCGTGTGCTGTTTGCATAGAATTCCTCGGCACGGGTATTTCTGTAGTAGACAGGCTTTCCTGTCACCCATGCAGCGTACCCGGTGAGGTCCTCAACAAGTATATCCTGCTTGCTTCCGTATCCTCCGCCGACTCTCTCCTTGATGACGTGAATCTTGTTCTCTGGTATCTGGCAGACCCAGCTGCAGATACGTCTGACATGGTACGGAACCTGGGTTGCAGCGTGTATGACGAGTCTTCCGTTTTCGACAAGAGCATAGCAGACATGGGGCTCGAGCGGTGTGCACTGCACCTGGCTTGTCTGATATGTATCCTCAACGATTGCATCCGCCTCTGCAAATGCCTTGTCGACGTCTCCGATGTATCCCTTGTTGGATGCTGCAAGGTTCTTTCTTATATCGGCATGGAGCGGGAACTGGTATATGACCTTACCCTCTCTCTCGTCCCCGGCCCTCTTATTGTATTCATCAAGGTCGGCTGGAGCACCCGCTCTATATTCGACAGGACCGTTGTGGACAAGCGGAGCACCCTCGGCCATAGCCTCTTCAACAGTAAATACGGCATCAGTCGGCTCGTACTCGACCTTTATGAGGGATGCGGCCTTCTCTGCTATCTCCTTTGTTCTGGCAACAATTCCGGCAACTCTGTCACCAACGTGTCTTACCTTCATATTGAAGAGACGTCTGTCATGGGGACTGGGCTCCGGAGTACCCTGCCCCGCCTGCATGTAGTAGATATCGGGACAGTTGAATGCCGTGATGATCTTGCAAACTCCGTCAAGCTTCTCGGCCTCCGTCGTATCTATGCTCTTGATGTAGGCCGAAGCGAAGGGGGACCTCAGGACATGTAGAACCCATGCGTCCGCAGGAACCTTATCCTCGACGAAGACCCTCTCCCCCGAGACAAGGGAGGCACCATCTATCTTGTCGAAGGGCTTACCGATGACATTGAGTTTCGGCCTGAACGAAGGGGCGATTTCGCTTCTGTACTCTCCGTAATCCCTCAGCTCGGTTGCAAGCTTCACGGCAAGGTAATAGTGTTCGTATCCGGCATCTCTGATGAAGATGCTTGTAAGTACATCCCTTATTTCATCCTTTGTCGGATAGGGTTTCTTCTCCAGGAGCCATGTAAGCATGAGGCTTGCCGCAGGGGCGTTGTAAGCACTCTGCACAACTCCTGCCGACACCATGGCCTTCTGGACATTGTTCAATTCCCTGCCGTTGAGAAGCCCCTCGGCTGTTCTTATCTCGGCATCCTGAGCCTGGAAGGCGAGAATGAAGTTCGAATACTTCAGCTCTCCGTTGAAGATGATTGTATCACTTCCGGCAAACCCCTCGGCGTCATCGCTGTCACGAACGGAGCAGCATCCGATTTTATACAACAGGTCTCTCAGTCTGTCGGTTTCACTGCAGTCGACTGTTATACCTTCACCATTGACTCTGCATTTTAAAATCATCAGTTCCTCCTGAGTGTGAATACCATCTGAGCAAGGTATTTCTTATATTCGGCGCTGCCTGTGATATCATCCTGATATACAGCATCCTTACAGATATCGGGATTGTCTCCGCTTACAAGCGGACTTCCCTTGACAGAGAGGGCATAGTGTCCGTCCGCCACGGCTGCAATGAGGGCCGCATGGGAAGTCGAAGCGAGTCCGAATCTCTTCACCCAGGCCTTCTTCTTCGTATCTATCAGAAAATAGTCGATCAGTCTTCTGCATGAAGAGTGTGCGTATTCCTCGACACTCTTCTCCGCTTCACCGTGGAGCGTTGTGGAATGGAATGTAACGCCCATGGAGACGAAAAGAGCAATTAGATAGCTGTCATCCCGCTTCAGGGCGATATTGCCGCCTACAGTTGCACTGTTACGCTTTGCAAAAGAGGCACAGAAACGGCAGGCCTCCTTCATCACAGCAGGAACAAGGGGACTCTCTATCATCTCGTTGAATGTAGTGAGTGCACCTACTTTGATTATCCCTTCTCCCATGTCGGTGATTCCTCTCCCGACAAGGTGATTGATATCTATAAGAACAGTATCCTTATCTGCTGCGCCGTTGAGCCTGAGGTCATCGGTTCCTCCTGCCAGATACACTGAATTCTCATTCTCGACACGGAGTTTCACAGCCTCCTCTTTTGTCTGGGGATGATAAACAACCATTGTCTTCTCCTTTTATTCGATTCTGCCTTCCGGATGTCCTTTTACAAGTTCATCGATAAAGTAATTGAGCATCCTTCTCGTCGAAGCACGTCTGTATTCAGCCATGGCATGTGGTGATATCACATTATTCCAGGCATCGAGGAACTCTTCCTTCACAAGAGGAAGCTCTTCAACCTTCTTTCCGATGAGAATCATCTCCGCGTCTCTGCTTCTTGCAACCTTGGGGCCTGCAGCTCCGGAGGAGGCACGGAAATCGACGACGACTCCGTTCCTTATCTCTGCTGCGCATGAGAGGGTGAGCTTGCTGATGGCGTTGCTCCTCCTCATTCCGATCTTATGAAAGTATATGTGTGTGAAGTGCGCCGGAGGGATGATAACTGCGGTTATAAGCTCGTTCTTCTCCCTCTTCGTCTTCTTTGCCGCAATGATGAAGTCATCGACAAGCATCTCCCTCGAGCCGTTGACGCTTGTAAGGACGACTCTTGCGTCGAGAAGAATCAAAGGCTGGGGAGTGTCTCCCTTGGGGGATGCGTTTCCGATGTTGCCTCCGATTGTCGCACTGTTACGGAGTGCCACGGCGCCCATTCTTGAGGCAGCATCCCTGACAAGAGGGTGCACCAGCTCTGATGTGTGGATTTCACGGGAAGTGGAGAGAGCACCGATGACGACAGAGCCGTCCTCCCTCTCTGTTATTCCCTTGAGCTCCTTCAGATTCGATATTATCATGACGGGCTTATTGAATGTCGGATCGACTCCAGTTCCGTTGAAGCCCGACACCATGAGGTCAGATCCTCCTGCAAGAGGAATGACATCCTCTCTGTCCATTATCTCAAGTGCCTCGGAGAGTGTATCCGGCATGAAGTATTTCATTTCTTCCATAGGTCGCCTCCATTGACTGCGGCGAGATGAATCGACTCGACTATGAGATCGTAACCTGTGCAGCGGCATATGTTGCCACTGATTCCGAGTCTTATCTCATCCTCACCCGGGTCGGGATTGTTGGAAAGAAGGTAGTAGGCGGCAATGACCATACCCGGGATGCAGAAGCCGCACTGGACGGCACCGCCCTGGGCGAATGCATCGATGATGCACTTCCCCTTCTCGGTGTCCCTGATTCCCTCGATAGTCAGAATCTCGCTTCCGTTGCATGCCCCAACGGGGATGATGCAACTGGTGACAAGGTGGCCGTCCTTTATGACCGAGCATGCCCCGCACTCACCTTCGGAGCACCCTTCCTTTGTTCCTATGAGGTGTAAATCCTCTCTTATTACATCAAGCAATCTTCTCAGAGGATTGCCCTGATAGACAATTTCCCTGCCGTTAAGCTTAAATCTTACTTCACTGTGCATTTTTCTTCTTCAAAGCCTCCTCTATATCTTCCGGTGGAATCGGAATTGAATTGATTGTTATGTCGAGAGCACGTTCGACTGCATCAACATAGGCGCATGAAGCACCGTTGAATACAAGCTCGCCCATTCCCTTCGCACCTTTCGGTCCCCATGGATACGGGTTTTCCTGAAGGTGGTAGAACTGTTTCGGGAAGTCCATGCTTGTCGGGATGACGTAGTCGCTCATTCTCTTCTGCTTGAAGAATCCCTTCCTGTTCTCGAGTTTCTCCATGCTTGCATATCCGAGGGACTGCATGACACCTCCGTTGACCTGACCGTGGACGATAAGTTCGTCTATCGGATGACCAATGTCGTGGCTCGTCCATATGCCGACGGTCCTGACTTCATTGGTATTTCTTTCGACTTCTACTTCGACAATCGCAGCACCCCAGCCCCATCCGAGATATGCGTCTCCGCGGAATGTTGCCTGATCCCACGGGAAACCTTCGGGATGCTCATACTCGACCTCCGTTGTTATATCACCCTCGGCCCAGCGCTCCTTCATCTCCAGTGCCGCTCTCTCGACAAGTCTGCCGACGACCATCGTTGAACGTGAAGCGGCTGTAGGACCCGAGTCGACGACCTTCGAGGTATCGGGGTTGTCGTAATCGACATTCTCGATTGGAATTTCAAGTGCATCGGCGGCAATCTTTCTCAGTGAAGTCTGGAATCCCTGTCCCATCTCCGTCGATCCTACCTGGATGGAGACTCTGTCTCCGGTGCGGACCAGGCGTGCATGCCCCTTGATGAGAGCCTGCTCGCCGTTACCTGTGAAGGCTCCGCCGTGAAGATACATGCTTGCCCCGATTCCCCTGCCGCAGCCCGGAGTGTATTCCTTCACCTTTCTCCAGTAGTCGGATTCCTTTGTCAGGACATCAAGCATCTCCGGAAGTTTCACTTCCTCGATTATATGGCCGTTGGTGACGGTCTCTTCATTCTGCTTGATTATGTACTGTTTCTTGAATTCCAGCGGATCTACTCCAAGGTGACGGGCTATATGATCGAGATGTGTCTCGACTGCGAAAATCGTCTGGGGGGCACCGAAGCCTCTGAACGCATCGGAGGGGAATGTGTTTGTTCCGACGCCGTCTCCCGTAATGTATGTGCTTGGGATGTTGTATACACTGTTTGCATGGAAGACACCGCGCTGTAGAACGACGAAAGAGGAAGAGAGGTAAGCTCCGACATTGTAGTATACGTGCACTTCCATTCCGGTAATCTTTCCGTCCTTGATGGCTGTCTTCAGAACATTCTTGCTCGGGTGTCTCTTGACGGAGAACTGGGTATCCTCCTCTCTGTCGAATATGAGCTTGATAGGCTTCCTGACAACATTCTCGGCTACGATGAGCGGTCCGCAGAGGACATCGGGGAAGTTTTCCTTTCCTCCGAATGCACCGCCTGTCGTGCACTGTCTCACCACAATCCTGTCATAGGGGAGATTCAGAAGAGCAGCGACACTCTTTCTTATATAGAAGGGACACTGCGAAGAAGCATAGAGGATATATTTGTCACCCTCCATGTCAACGAGGGCACCGTTTGTCTCTAGGTGGACATGCTCCTGCCAGCCTGTGTCGATTCTCTCCTCGATGATTTCGTCGGCCTCGGCAAAGACTTCCTCCATCGGGCGTCCCTTCTCGCAGTGGAGAGAACAGAAGATGTTGTTACCCTTATCCGGGAACATCGGACCTCCGACACACGCCAGTC
>CAVJJV010000156.1:0-7988 GCA_963650055.1 Comamonas kerstersii
CCCTTAAAGGAAAGGTTGCCTGGGTTACGGGAGCAAGCTACGGTATCGGAATGGCTATCTGCAAGGCTTATCATGACGCGGGTGCCAAGGTAATATTCAATACTTCCCGTCAGGAATCTGTCGACAAGGGACTTGAGGAATACCGCCGCTGCGGTATGGATGATGTCGACGGCTATGTCTGCGATGTCAGAGATGAGGATGCCGTCAAGGCGCTTGCCGACAAGATTATCTCTCTCTACGGCAGACTCGATATCCTGGTGAACAACGCAGGATGCATCAAGAGAATCCCGATGACAGAGATGAGCGCAGAAGACTTCAGAGCAGTCGTCGACCTCGATCTCAATGCACCCTTCATCTGTGCAAAGGCAGTCATCCCGCAGATGATCAAGCAGGGCGGCGGCAAGATCATCAACATCTGTTCGATGATGAGTGAACTCGGACGTGAGACGGTAAGTGCATATGCTTCTGCAAAGGGCGGATTGAAGATGCTTACAAAGAACATTGCATCCGAGTACGGCGCATACAACATCCAGTGCAACGGAATCGGGCCCGGATACATTGCAACTCCCCAGACAGCACCGCTGAGGGAGAAGCAGCCCGACGGATCAAGACATCCCTTCGATGCATTCATCGTTGCAAAGACTCCTGCAGAGAGATGGGGTACTCCCGAGGATCTTCAGGGACCGGCAGTCTTCCTTGCTTCCGATGCATCCAATTTCGTCAACGGACATATTCTCTATGTCGACGGCGGTATTCTTGCTTATATCGGCAAGCAGCCCAAGTAAGAGAAAATACACATACATAAGGCAGAGATGTAATTGCTCTGCCTTTTTTATTTCTCTATCCTATACCGGATATGAGAAGAATACTCCCATTGATGATTATTTTAATTCTTGCTGTGTCCTGCCCGGCGGAGAAGAGCGGGGACGGCAATATCAACATAGCCGTTTCCCAGGAGCCGGTTACGCTCGATATAGCCTCATCCACGACACTCATGGGAAGAATCATCGCATCGGGGAATATCTACGAAAAGCTCCTCGTTCTCGACGGGGAGGGAAAGATAAGGGAGGAACTCGCTTCATCGTATCTTCTATCTAACAACAACAGAACACTCACATTCAAGATAAGAAATGGCGTGATGTTTCATGACGGAAGCACAATGACAGCAGAGGACGTAGCAGCCTCCATGAACAGGTATCTATCGCTCTATTCCAGGGCGTCGGAGACTGTCGGCGGGAGCACCTTTGAAGTAGTCGACGACGAAACAATCGAGATAACGAGTGACAATTCCCTTCTTTTTCTTCCTCTTTTGATAGCATCCAGCCCCCAGGAGGCTGTCATTATGCCATCAAGACTTATCAACGGAACTGATAAGGTTTCTCATTATATAGGGACGGGACCGTACAGAATGGGAGAGTGGATTACCGGGGAGAAGATTGTCCTCTATAAGTTCGATTCCTATTCGGAATACGGCACTTCGGCTTCGGGGCGCTGGGGACAGAAGAGAGCACAGAACTCATCCCTTACATATTACTTCGTCCCGGACTCCGTTACACGTACGCTCGGGCTCGAGAGCGGACAATATGATTTCATCAACGATGTCATGAGCAGTGATTACGAGAGGCTTGAAAAGATGGATGGCATAAAGCTTATAGAGGGAGACGAAAGCGGGAGTATTGCCCTCGTTTACAATAAAAAGTCGGGCCCCCTGAGGGATAAGAGTCTCCGTCAGGCCGTTTCACTTGCCCTCTCGAGTAGTGATCTCATGGCTTCATGTTACGGTAAGAGCGGGTATTCTGTCTCCAGTGAATATATGGAGAGTTTCCAGACAGGCTGGCTCACGCAGTATACCTCTGCGTTTTCCTCTTATGATACCGCTTCAGCCCGTGAGCTCCTGTCGGGAAAGGGAGAGATAAAACTCAGGATTCTCACCTCAAATCTCAGCAACCTCGAGAGGATTGCATTTGCAGCACGCGAGGATCTCGGGAAAGTCGGAATCGAGTGTGAGATAATAACACTCGACTGGGCGGGATTCATGGAGAAGAGGAATTCTCCCGACGAATGGGATATATACATATCGGCATTCACAACGGTTCCCGTTCCCCAGATGAAGAGTTATTTCTCTCCATCCTTCCCCGGGTGGATGGAGGAGGAGAGTGAAGCATACGCTGTAATAAAGGAGATGAATGAAGCGGACACACTCGAGGAAGCGGAGAAAATATGGCGTGACGGTGCGGCGTCCATCGACGACTATGCGCCTGTATATATCCCCGGGCACTATTCGACTGTCTATGCTCAATCCACGACACTCGAAAACATCATCATCCAGAACGGTTTCTTCTTCTGGTCCTGCACCAGGAGGGCCCGGTAATGGAAAAGAGAATAAGAAACAGAATACTTGAAGTATTGCTTTCCCTCGTCTTTATTTCGCTTATGCTCTTCTCGTGTTTCTATTTTCTCTCGGGAGACAGCGCCTCCGTCCTTCTGGGAGAGGAAATAACTCAGGAGGCGAGGGAGAACTATCTTTCCAAGACCGGGAGGGGCTTCTGGAAAGGGTACCTTTCGTCTCTTCTCTCGTTCTTCACCTTTCAATGGGGGGAGAGTATAAGCGGTAAACCTGTGAGGGACATAGTCTCGTCGTCTCTTTCGGTCTCGCTTTCTCTTTCCTTCTACGCTTTTCTCTTCTCCTTCCCGTTCTCTTTCTTTCTTGCCGTCAAGGCAGTCAGGAAGAGGGGAGGATGTGCCGACAGACTACTGACTCTCCTCTCTGCTCTCTTTCTCCTTCTTCCATCATTTTTGACCTCGATTATTCTTGTATTGCTCTTCTCCTCCTTATTGAAGATTCTACCCGTTGCAGGTTACACGCCTCTCTCCGGGGGATTGAGGGCACATTTCTCGACTCTCCTTCTTCCGTCCCTTTCACTCTCATTCATCAACACATCCTACATGCTCCGGTTCTTCAGAGAGGGACTTGGTGAGACTATGGATAAACCCTATGTAACGTATGCCAGAGCCAAGGGAGTAAGGGATAAAGATATCGTTAAAAGGGCGGTATTGAAGCCGGCTCTCCCTGTAATAATCAGTGCCACAGCGGGAAGTATGATATCGTTTTTTGCATCAAGTACCGTTGTCGAGACTGTCTTTGCTCTTCCGGGAATGGGCAGAGCGCTCGTAAAGAGTGCACTCGAGAGGGATTATTCATTGAGTTTCGTTCTTGTCATGATAATGATGCTGGTCATTACCATGATTCTCTTCTTAAGCAATATTCTCATTGCTATTTCAGATGGGAGAGGAGGAGAAGAGAATGGGCAAACTTAAAGCGGGTCTTATTCTCCTCTCTGCTCTTCTTCTTATGGGGCTTGTCTTCATGGATGCGGGGGAAATAGATATGGAGAAATATCTCATGCCTCCGGAAATGGGACATATTTTCGGCTTCGACAGCCTCGGGCGAGATCTCTTCTCCCGCTCTATGTACGGCCTTGTCGTCTCGTTCTCCATCTCTCTTCTCGGCGGAATTCTATCGCTGTTCATAGCCCTGTTGATTGTATTTATCGCCAGGAAGGATGGGATTTTGGGAACACTTGTATACTCTTTTTCCAAAGCAGTAAGAACGGTGCCTTCCGTGGTTCTGGGGCTCTTTCTCTTCTCCTTTTCGGGTAACGCCCTCTTCAAGCTTCTATTTGTGCTTTCTCTCTCCTCCGGGGCGGCGACGGCAATCTTTATGCTGCCTTTGATAAAAAAAACCGGGAGGGAGGATTACATCACAGCCGAAAGAAGCCTCGGAATAAGGGAGTGGAGAATATACCTCTCTCATATCGTTCCGTCCCTCTTTCCCATTCTCATGGAGCAGTTTACAAGAAATATGATAAGTATGATCATCACGGAGTCCAGTCTCTCTTTCCTGGGGCTCAGCCTCGATCCGGGAATTCCGACTCTCGGGCGGCTTCTATCAGAAGGGAGGAGTCTTCTCCTCTCACACCCGAGTGTTGTCCTCTTTCCCTCTCTTCTCTTTGTTCTTCTCTCTCTTTCCCTGATGCTTACCGCTTCCGGATTACGAGAGCTTGATTCTTCCCTTCATTGAACGGGTGAGGGTTGTCCTGTCGACGTAGCCCAGGTCTCCTCCGATGGGTATTCCCGATGCAAGGCGGGAGAATGTAAGAGGATATGACGAGAGTATCTTTCTAATATAGAGAGCAGTGGTGTCACCCTCCTCGGTGGGGTTTGTCGCAATGATTATCTCCTTGAATGTTCCCTCCTCGACTCTCTCTACAAGTTCCTTGAATCTCAACGAGCCCGGCCCTATGCCGTTAAGGGGGTTGATGGCTCCTCCAAGTACATGATAGAGCCCGTTGTAGACTCCGATTGACGAAAGTGATACGACATCCTGGGGGTTTTCGACGATACAGAGGGTAGTCTTATCGAGCTTATCGGACGAACAATAGGGGCAGACATCACCCTCCATGAAGCATCCGCATACCGGGCAGGGATGAATCCTCTCCTGGATGGAAGCGATAGCTTCTCCAAGCTTTATGTTGAATGTTTTATCTGTCTTAATCAGATGATAGGCCATTCTTGTTGCTGATTTGTCTCCCATTCCGGGAAGCTTTTTTATCAGCCTGATGAGTTCGTCAAGACTTGTCATGCACCTTCTCCGCTCATAATCTCCCTGAATGATTTCATAAGTTCAGTCTCCTTGAGCTTCTCCACTTTCAATACCGCTTCATTGAATGCCGAGGCTATAAGAGTCTCTATCATCCCCTTGTTCTCTTTTGAAATTATCGTCTCGTCGATGTTCACATTCTTCACTTCGTTGAGGCCGTTTACGGTGATTTCCACAAGGCCTGCACCTGAGGATGATGTAATCGTCTGTGATTTTAGAAGGTTCTCAATCTTCTCCTTCTGTATCCTGCTCTTCTCCATCTGCTGATTCAAATTCTTCATCATTCCTGCTAGTTCTGACGGGTTCATCCTGTTTTATCTCCTTGGGTTTGTTCTCTTTCTTTGCTTCTGCCGTATCGTCCCTGTTGATTATTATCTTTCCTCCGAAGATCGACTGGAGGGAGAGAATCTTATCGGAGTATTCAATATCTTTCGGCTTGTTGTATATGATTCTCAGCTGGAGCGGTTCTCCTGCCGTGACGGCTATGGCGCTCTCCACTTCCTTCCTGTTCTCATTGAGGAGGTCCCGGGCTATCTCACTCTTTACCGTGAGGACAAGGTATCCTCCGTCCCGTGCTATATCCGCATTCAGTATGTGGTGGGAGAGAAGGGGCTTGAGGTCTGCTCTGATTTCTTTCTCAATAGCTTCGATGAGCTCGTGGTTGTACTCTATCTCCTCCTCTATCTTTTCTTCCTTCTTCTCTCTTACAGGCTCGTACTGTTGTGTGGCCGGAGTCTCCGGGGGGAGAGAAGAAGACGGAGAGGAAACGGAAGCCTCAATCACTCTCTCGGATTTTTTTTTAATAACCACCGAACCTTCGGCTATTCCCTTCTTCATGTCTTCGAGCTTTCTCATAAGTGTGTCGGACGAGACAAGATAGGGGAGGGAGGAGAGACGTGAGAAGAGAAGCTCGAGCTCGAACTGCGGAGAGAGCGTGTACCTGAGGTCTCTGTAGAGGTTCATGAATGCCCTCAGGCCCGCTTCGAGCTGCTCCTTCGAGAGTAGGTTTACTATATCCTCTGGTATTTCGTTCTCCTCGACACCGAGGATACTTGATCTCCGTATTCCGTTCTTGTAGAAGAGGAGGGCACGGAAGAAGTCTGCGCCGTCCTTTGTTATCTGCTCTGTCGATACTCCGCTCTGGAGGAGAGAAGAAATCTCCTCGATTGCCTTTCCGGGATTTCCCAGAAGGGAGTAGGAGACAATTTCGCTTATCTTTGAAAATCCTGCAAGATTCAGCCTCTGTCGGATCTTCTCGAGTGTTATATGGTCTCCGGAGAATGATGCCACCTGATCGAAGAGCGTGTAGGCGTCTCTCATACTCCCCGTCGCCTCTTTGGCTATCCAGAAGAGGGCATCCTCGTCCGCCTCTATATTCAGGTCCCCGGCAGCCTCCTTGAGACACTCCTGGATTTTCTCCTGGGGGATAAGCTGGAAACGGAAGACCTGACAGCGGGACTTTATGGTAGCAGGGACCTTCTGTATCTCTGTTGTGGCGAATATGAATATGATATACTCCGGCGGCTCCTCGATGGTTTTCAGAAGGGCGTTGAATGCCGATGTGCTCAGCATATGGACTTCGTCTATGATGTAGATCTTGTAGCGTGAAGACTGTGGAGGAAAGAGAACCTCCTCCTTGATCTTTCGCACATCATTGACTGATGTGTTCGAAGCACCGTCTATCTCGATGACATCAAGACTTGTTCCATTAGCTATTTCCCTGCAGGAGGAACAGACTCCGCACGGGTGTGCGCTCATTCCCCTCTGGCAGTTGAGTGCTTTAGCCAGAAGACGGGCGGAGCTTGTCTTTCCGACGCCTCTCGGACCGGCGAAAAGATACGCGTGGGCGATGCGGTTTTCCTTGATCGCATTCTCCAGTGTCGATACTACAAATTCGTATGCCATAACCGTATAATAGCATTAAAGAGGGCCGTCGGCTATCTATATGGATATCTCTCCGTTTTTTAAATTTTCCAGAGTTATATGAGAGAAGAATTCCATATTGTTCCTGTATAGTGCCTCCCACATGGGGAGTGTCGGACACTCCTCTCTGCGGTGGCAGGAGTTTATATCGCTGCAGAGGCATTCGACGGGGGCGAGACTCTCCTCGGTGAGGGATAACACGTCCCTGACGGAGAGGAGGGAGGGAGAGACCTTGAGTCTGTATCCTCCTTCCTTTCCTCTCTGACTTTCGATGATGCCGTTTTTAGATAGAATCTGGACGATACGCTCGAGGTACTTGGGGCTTATCTCCTCGCTGAGGGCTATGTCCGAAAGGGGTGTAAAGCCATCTGTGCGCGAGAGTGCGATGAGAAACCTCAGGGCGTATCTTCCGCGGGTGGAAATCATCATTGTTCTTTATAGAGCGGGGTCGAGAGGTATCTGTCTCCTCCGTCGGGGAGAACTGCGACGATAGTCTTTCCTCTGTTCTCTTCCTTCTCTGCTTCCTCGACAGCCTTCGAGAGCGCAGCGCCAGAGCTGATTCCTACAAGGATTCCCTCGGTGTGTCCCATCTCACGCGCCCATTTATATGCATCCTCTTCCGTTGCTGTTGCAACATACGAGTAGATTGAGGTGTCGAGAGTCTCTGGAACGAAGCCCGCTCCTATTCCCTGGATGCCGTGGGAGCCCGAGACACCTTCTGTAAGGACCGGTGATTTTCTGGGCTCTATGCCGATTATTTTGATTGCGGGATTCTTCTTTTTGAGGTATCTTCCCGTTCCTGTAATAGTTCCGCCCGTTCCGATTCCTGCAATGAAGATATCGACTCTGCCGTCGCTGTCCCTCCAGATTTCGGGACCTGTCGTCTCTTCGTGCGCAAGCGGGTTGGAGGGGTTGACGAACTGCCCGGGAATGAATGCCGACGGGATTTCATTCTTGAGCTCTTCAGCCTTTTCGATGGCTCCTTTCATACCTTTTTTGCCTTCTGTAAGGACAAGTTCTGCGCCGTAAGCCTTCATCAGAAGTCTTCTTTCTTCGCTCATCGTCTCCGGCATCACGATGATAACACGGTAGCCTTTGCTCGCTGCGATTGCCGCAAGTCCAATTCCTGTGTTGCCGCTTGTCGGTTCGATGATGACGGACCCTTTCTTCAACAGGCCTTCCTTCTCTGCATCCTCGATCATCTTTTTTGCGATACGGTCCTTGATGCTTCCCGTGAGATTCAGGTACTCCAGTTTGACAAGGACTCTTGCCTTGAGATTGAACTTCTTCTCGATGTTACCCACTTCGTAGAGCGGGGTTGAGCCTACAAGCTCGAGAGCGTTGTGATAAAGCATATTGCCTCCATATCCTACCCAACTGGTAGGAATTTTAGAAACAATATACC
>CAVJJV010000157.1:0-3956 GCA_963650055.1 Comamonas kerstersii
CCTCGGCATACTCGATGGGCGGAAGGCAGTGTGCTACCCGGGGTGCGAAAGTTACTATCCATCTTTTTCATTCTCAGACGAGGGTGTTGTCGTCAGTGGCAATGTCGTGACGGCGAAGAGTGCAGGATATGCATTCGACCTGGGACTGGTGCTTCTTTCACTCACTGTAGGAGAAATCGTCATGACTAAAGTTAAGGAATCTATATATTACAAGGAAAAAGGAGAAAAATAATGAATCAGTTTCCCCCGTGTTATAAACCGGTATTGGATCTCCATGAGACGGAGAGGGCCATCAAGGCTGTCAAGGATACCTTTGAAAGGGAATTGAGTTCGGCCTTGAGACTGAGGCGTGTAACAAGCCCGATTTTCGTTGCTGCAGGGTCGGGTATAAATGACGACCTAAACGGTGTCGAGAGACCGGTTTCCTTCCCCGTGAAGAATCTCGGGGAGAAGAAGATGGAGATTGTCCAGTCTCTTGCAAAGTGGAAGAGGATGACACTTGCCGATCTCTCTTACCCTGTCTCCCTCGGGCTCTATACTGATATGAACGCTCTGAGGCCCGATGATGACATCGACGCCATCCACTCCATCTACGTCGACCAGTGGGACTGGGAGAAGGTGATGGGAGAAGGGGAGAGGAACCTCGATTATCTCAAGGAGACTGTAAGAACGATATACGGTGCAATCAAGCGTACTGCATTCACAGTCGAGGAGCTCTATCCTATTCTCGACGACTACCTTCCGGAGGATATTACATTCGTCCACAGCGAGGATCTGGCAGATGAGTATCCGGCACTCCGCCCGGAGGAGAGGGAGAAGATGGCTGCAAAGAAATACGGTGCCGTCTTTGTCATCGGCATCGGATACGGCAATCCTCCACACTCTGGACGTGCTCCCGACTATGACGACTGGTCAACTGAAACCGAGGGGGGATACCACGGTCTCAATGGTGATATCATAGTGTATGACAGAGTCAGGAATTCGAGTCTCGAGCTCTCGAGTATGGGTATCCGTGTCGACAGAGAGGCGCTTCTGAGACAGCTTGAAATCCGCTCTCTAGGGAGCAGAAAGGATCTCTATTGGCATAAGAGACTCCTTAATGGCGAATTCCCGCAGACCATTGGCGGCGGAATCGGACAGAGCAGACTCTGCATGTTCCTTCTCCAGAAGGCACACATAGGTGAGGTCCAGGCATCGGTATGGCCTGAGGAGACATATAAGGAGGCTGTGGCACACTCGGCTCATCTCTTCTGATTGATAATTATCTCTATCTTAAATAGATATCTCCCCGTTCCCGGGGAGATATATCATTCATGCCTTCTTTATTATCGTTTTGTAGAATTCTACGCCTTTCGGGAGTGAAGAGGCGAACATGTTCTCATCGAGGCCGTGGATTGACTCCAGCTGCTGCTTGTCGATGTAAATCGGAGCAAAGCGGAGAGCATTATCTGTAAGGGGAGAATAGAAGTAGGCATCGGTACCACCTGTCATTATATAGGGTGTGGGGATTACTCCCGGATATACTTCTTTGAGTGTCTCCTCTACAAGCTTGAACGGTTTATCGTTGAAATCGACGCTTTTCTGAGGCTCCTTGCACCCGGAGTAATCTGCCTCCAGGTCATATTTTCTGAGATACGGCTCGAGAATCTTCTTTGTTTCCTCGACTCCCTGATGCTGTATGAATCTTGTGTTTATATTAACCCATGCTCTTTCAGGAAGTACATTCTTTGCCCCCGATCCTCCGCACATTGTAAATGCCATGGTCGTCCTTACCATTGCAGCTGCCTTGGGGGAGGTGGAAGGAAGGATGGATGCGAGAAGGGGCTTGAGAGCCTTTGCGTGTCTCATTGCGAATCCCAGAAATCCCGATGTGTGTCCTCCGAGCCTCTTGAACATCTCGATGAGAGTGGGGGAGAATTCGACCCTGTTGGGGTTGTGTTTCTCGATGTCGGTGATGAAGGCTGCAAGGCGAGCAATTGCAGTGTTCTTTCCGGGGGCGGAAGCGTGTCCTCCGTTCGATCTGGCACTTACCACGATATTCCCCGTTCCCTTCTCGACGGTACCTATCATTGCAAAGCGTCCCTTGACTCCTCCCATCGGTTCATCGACTATCATACCTCCTTCATCCATCAGGAACATGAGCCTGACACCTTTCTCCTGTAGATACTTGACAGTCTTGGGTGCTCCGTCTCCCTGTACCTCTTCAGTCGATGATGAGGCGATATAAACATCACCGGATGGCTTGTAACCCTCTTCAAGGAGCTCTTCGACACTCTGGAAGATACACATCAGGGAGCCTTTTGTATCTACCGTTCCGCGTCCCCAGACTCTGCCGTCCTCGATCTTTCCGCTGAAGGGCGGCTCCTTCCAGTCTCCGGTTGCCTCTACGACATCCTGGTGGCTCATGAAGAGAATCGGCTCTCTCTTTCCCTCTCCCTCCCACTTGATGAGAAGAGATGAGTCTATGTAAGTCACTTCAAGATCATTGAATACATGGGGAAAGAGCTCCTTCAGTGTCTCATGGAAGGTGTCGAACTTGTGTGTATTCGGTACACCCGGGACGGAGACCGTCTCGATCTGGATCATTTTTGATAATACTTCTGCGTAATAATCTGCACTTTTCATTTTGTTTTCTCCTCGAGCATTCCCTTCTTATACATTAAATAGCTGAGACCGATACTCATTGCACCAACTACTATCATCATTGTAGTCGTCTGACTGATGAGAGACGGTACGACTATACAGAGGACAGTCATGAAGAGAACGGGTATGGCTGTAAGCTTCCAGCTCTTCGAGAAATACTGACACCCTAAAGCTCCGAAGAGGGCCGGAAGCAGGTTGTCGAATGCCGGCTTGAGCGTCGGGTCGTTCAGAATCGGAGTGAGGGGAATCAGAAGAAGAACCCCCACGAAGATGACAAGCATCGTTACAAGAGAAGATGTTGCCACGGAGAGCGTCGTGATGATTGAGTCTTCCCTTGTTCCTGCACTTGTATTGGCGATTTCACGTGCCGAGTATGCACAGGGAAGCTTCATGTTGATGATGTTTCCCGTAATGAACGAGAGGTAGGATGCACCCGCTCCGAGAATCGGAACGTAGATTAAAAACTCAACGATACAGATCGGAAGGTATGTAGCACCCACTCTCAATATACCGGAGAGCCATCCCTTCCAGTTGATTGTCGTATTGAGGATGAAGGAGAAGATGAAAGGAACGGCGAAAAGAAGTCCCAGTCCGATAGAATTCATGATTATGCCGCTTCTGTGGACTGATTTTTCAAAGTCTTCATAGTTGAAATTATCCATATCTGTACTCCTTATCTGAAGATTGCGGCAGATGCCATTGCAACGAGCATTGCCAGAGAAAGCGAGAAGTTCTCAAGCCACTTGTAGCCTTTATTCTCGAGAATCATGCAGAGCTTCATGATGACTCCCGCAATAAGTGCAGTTCTCAGAGGTGTGAATGAGATTCCTCGGGCAGTTTCGGCGATGTAGGAGCCGATGAATGTTCCGCAGAAACCTATGAACATGCTGATCATTGCCCAGTCGGAGAAGCTTCTGCCCTTCTTCTTTTCTCCTTCAGGTTTTGATTTATTGAGGAGTTTATTGCATTTCCTGCTGTACCAGGGACAGAGGAATATGGTGCAGAGAACACCCCAGCATATTCCTGTTGTCATGACAAGGAGGATAGTCACAAGGCTCTCGGCATTGAGGACGGCTGAATTGAGCTCGAGTCCCATTCCCTGTGCTGCAGCCTCGGCTGCAATGGCTTCGTAGGAGAGGTTTCCGACAACGCTGAGCCGCAGCCATGCAGTGGGAACGCCCAGGCTTCCCGACAGGGCTATGACTCCCAGGAGGATCGAGACGGCGGGAAGTACGGTAAAGAGGGCGGATGAAGTTATACTCTTGTTGAGTACGGATTTATCCATCCCGATTTTAATGCCGGCTCTGTAGAAT
>CAVJJV010000158.1:0-13607 GCA_963650055.1 Comamonas kerstersii
CTTCAGGATCTGGACATTACTGTAAAGAAAGAATCAAAGGGGATCGGCTTCCATCTGGATGCTTCACTCCACTTCATCTGGAGAAAAGACAAGATGGTTTCGGTTGACTGTTATGAACTATATGAAGGTATCGAAAAGCTTGCTGACAAGATTCAGGGAGTGGCCAAGAAGGAAAAGGAAATCGTGAAAGACGTATAGGATGCACCTGTATCCTTCCTAGCAGAGGCTTGACGGCCTCTGTTTTTTATGGAGCTGAGACGGCTCTTTATGCTACACTTACCCTAGAGGTTCCCATGGCAGATATCTACATACTACTCGGCCCGGAAGAAGGCGAAAAGAACAACCTGATCAGAAAGATTAAAAGTACGGTCCTGGAAAGCTGGCCCGATACTGAATGCTACTCCTTCTTCGTCGGAGATGATGACGAGTCTTCCTACATAGCTGCAGTAAGTCAGCCTTCCCTCTTTGCTTCCCACAGGTTCATCACAATCAGGGGACTGGACGAATTGAAGAAAACCGACGAGGTGTACCTTCAGACCATAGAGGCCGTGAAAGACAACCAGCCTGACCTCACGCTCATAATCACCAGCACGGACACCCAGACATCGAAATTCGACAAAGTTATTCTCGATGCGGCGGGAAAGGAGAGAACGAGAATATTCTGGGAACTCAAGGAAGCCGACAAGATAAACTGGATCTACCGTAAGGTCAGGGAGGAGCATTTCGATATAACCCGCGATGCAGTGAGCGAGATTCTGAGCACAGTCGAGAACAATACCGAGGAGATGAAGAATCTCGTACTCTCCATCACAAACTTCCTCAGGATAAAGGGAGAGAAGAGCACAATAGAGAGAGAAGATATCGAGGCATATTCGACTGCATCGAAGGGGGAGAATGGATACACCCTCTTCAAGGCTCTCGGAGAGAAGGACCTCGACAGGGCACTCAGGATAGTGGACTCAATCCTGCTCAACGATTCGAGAAACATACTCCCCGCCTTCACAGTTGCCGGAAACCAGTTCAGACGGCTTGAGGCGGCGTTGAAAATGAAGAAAAATGGAGCCATGGAGAAGACAATCTTCGAGACTCTCACTGCATTCACAACTTACCCGGGAAAAGGAAGAAGCGGTGTAAACTTCAAGGAGGCGGAACTCTTCAGAACGGCGATGCAGAACTACACAATCGAAGACGCAAAGAGGATAATCCTTCTCCTCGGGAGGGCCGATACTACACTCAAAACCTCAGCTTACGATACTCTTCTCACCAACTCCGAGCTTCTTGTCTACACTATAATCTCATGCGGTGGAAAGGAGACAGAGCTCTACCTCGAGCCGGAGAACCTGACGGCGGACCCGTTCACTAAAAATTGAGCTTTCTCAATACCCTTTCTGCAACCGCAAGCGGTATGCCGGCACCTTTGGAGAGCTCTTCCTTCGAGAGTGAGAGGATATCTTCCACAGTTCCGTACTTCTCCATTATACGGCGGCTCCTCGCCTTCCCCACCCCCTCGATGGACTCAAGGAGCTTGAATGACGCATCCCTGGAACGCATACGCTGGTTGAAGGACGTTGCAAAGCGGTGGCACTCATCCCTGATTGCTATGAGAACTCTCAGTCCCGGATCCGCCTTATCGAGGAGAAGTTCCTCCCCCGAGGGGAAGACTATAGTCTCCTCCTTCTTTGCAAGTCCCACAACCGGAATATTCACCCCAAGCTCATCGAGAGCGGAAAGAGCGGCATGAACCTGCCCGATTCCTCCGTCGATCATGATGAGGCCGGGAAGCTCGTTCTTCTCTTCCGTCTGTCTCTTGTAGCGCCTGTAGACCGCCTCATGAATTGACTTGAAGTCGTCTATCTCACCCTCCTTGAGACTCTTCATAGAGAAATGTCTGTATTCCTTGTTGGAGGGATTGCCGTCACGGAAGACTATCATGGAGGAAACTGTATATTTACCCGAAAGCTGAGCTATGTCGTATCCCTCTATGAGACGCGGGATATCATCAAGTTTGAGTTCATTTTTCAGAACTTCGAGTGCAGGGGTGTTGTCCGTCGCCTTGAGCCTCTTTTCTACATCCCTCGAGGCATTCTCCTGAGCAAGACGCAGAATACGGTAGTGTCTGCCGTCACGGGGGATATCAACCAGGATGTCTCTCTTGAGTTCATTTCTGAAGTAGTTTTTCAGGAGACCGGTATCTATTTCATGCGAAACATAGAGCTCCTTTGGAAGCGTGTCTCCATCTGAATAATACTGGATAAGGAAAGAAAGAAGCGTCTCGGTCTCATCCGAGAGACATTCGCTGCGGTATAATGCCCTGCCGATAAGCCGCCCGTCTCTGAACTGCATGATCGATACAGTACAGAGGTAAGACCTCATCTCGATTGCCGCATAGTCACGTTTGTCTTCCTCCTCACTTCTGTTTAGGTCTTCGACAGCCTGGTTCTTCTGCATGACTACCAGCGCCTTGATCAGGTCACGCTTTCTTGCGGCGGTCTCGTAGTCAAGCCTCTTCGACGCCTCCATCATCTCCTTCTGTGCTTTATTTATCAGTGTGGTGTCATCGCCATCTAAAAAGCTCCTCACAGCCTTTACATATGTGTTGTACTCCTCTTCACTCACCGCCCCTATGCACGGTCCCGAACACTTATGGAGGTGGTAGTAGAGACACGGGGTGTCACGTTTCTTCAACTGTCCCGAGCAGAGTCTCAGAGGATACATCTCCTTGACGGTATCGAGATATATATCGAGTCTCTTTCCGTCGGGATATGGCCCGTAGTATAGAGAGCCGTCACGGATTATCCTCCGTGTCTTGAAGATGCGCGGGAACTTCTCGGATGTGATTCTTATCACCGGATAGCTCTTTCCGTCCTTCAGGAGGATATTGTAGTGGGGGTCGTATTTCTTGATCAGGTTGTTCTCGAGAACAAGCGCCTCGTACTCGTTGCCGGTTATGACATACTCGATTTTCGCTATCTTCTCGACAAGGGCCTGGGTCTTGATGTTACGGTTGGGGAGAAAGTACTGGCTCACCCTCTTTTTAAGGTTCTTTGCCTTCCCGACATAGATAACCGTTCCCTTATCATTCTTCATAAGGTAACAACCGGGGTTGTCCGGCAGGGACGAAGCCATTTCTCTTGCACTTTCCATAGCATCAGTCTATACGTTCCTTCACCTTTTTTGAAGAGACAGGTAAACTCTAACCATGTCGAACAGTTTTGAAGATATCTTCATCCGTCTTCCACGGGAGATACAGGAAAGTCTTACCGTTCTCTTCGAGAAGATACATTTCACAGCAATGCAGAAGCAGGAGATTGTCAAAGAGGAGGCGGATCTCGTGCAATGGGACGAAGAGCCCTTTATAAAGAGGAAGAGAATAAATGACTTCCTCGGGCGGAAGGACGGAAGAAGCGGAGACGAATACATGAAAGCACTCAGGGCTCATATGGCGCTTTTGAGAAAGGAGGAGACTGACTACTCGTCATTCTTTCCCGGGAAAATCAGAAGGCCCAAGACAAACGAGATGGTGCTCGACGCCCCGCTTGTGCTCTCGCGCTGTCCCTGCCCCGTCGACGGCGAGAAGACAAGATGCTGCAGACTGAGGACACTCGATGTCATAATGCAGTGCGGCTTCGGCTGCTCATACTGCTCGGTGCAGGCATTCTACAATGAGAACAAGATAAAGATAGTCTCCTCTCTCGAGGATAAACTCGATAACCTGGAACTCGACGACAGCGTATGGCATATAGGGACGGGACAGGCATCGGACTCCCTCCTCTATGGAGACGACTATTCAACTCTCTCCTCTCTTGCATCATTCTGTGAAAGACATCCACGCATCATCGTGGAGTTGAAGAGCAAGGCGTATAGAAGTGATGTGTTCAAACGTAAATGGCCGGGGAACATGCTCTTTACCTGGTCTCTCAACGCCCCGACAATCATCGAAAAGGAAGAGCACTATACAGCCTCGCTTTCAAAGAGGATTGAATGTGCCCGGATGGCCCGGGACAACGGAAACAAAGTCGGTTTCCATATACACCCGATGTTCTACTTCAAAGGGTGGAGAGAAGAGTACAGAGAGGTCGTATCGGCAATAGTCTCATCTTTCTCCCCCGATGACATAGCCCTCGTAAGCATGGGAACACTTACTTTCACCAAGGCCGTACTGCAGAGACTCAGGGAGAACGGCAACAGAAGCCGAGTTCTTGAAATGGAACTCGAGAAGACTGCAGGTAAGTATTCCTACCCCCTGGAAAAGAAGAGGGAGATGTTCTCCACTCTCTATTCATATTTTCCTCAGGAATATAAGGACAATGTCTTCTTCTACCTCTGCATGGAGGACCCGTCCCTCTGGATGGATGTATTCGGGCGGGAATACAGGTGCGACAGAGACTTCGAGGAAGATATGAAAAGAGCCTACTACTCGAAGCTCAAAATCAGATAAGCTTCATGCCAGAGAGTGCAAGAGAGACAGCTGCCGGGACTGCAGTCTCGGTGCGGAGGATACGATTCCCGATGAGGGACGGGATATATCCCGAGGAGATGAAGAGCTCTCTCTCCCTTCCGCTCCAGCCCCGCTCGGGTCCTATGGCGAGAGTGACGCTCTTTCCCTTAAGGTCCATTTCAGAAAGCTTCCCGGCCCCTATTACGTTATCGAGGAGGAGCAGAATATCGCCCCTGGCGGCAGAAACGGCATCTTCTGTGCTCTCTGCAATAATGCATTCACTGACTCCCGTGGCTCCCGCCTGCATGGCGCCGTCAAGGAGAATCTTCCTGTACTCCCCGTCTCTGTAGAGGGAGGAGGAAGAGTAACTCTTCTCCCCGAGATCTGTTATCGGGAGTATGATTCTCCCGACCCCCAGAGAGACAGCCTCCCTGAGAATCCGTCTCATGCATATGGGTCTTGTCTGCCCTACAATCAATGTCAGGGGATAGAGAGAGGACGTGTCCTGAAGAGGAGTGAAGGCGAATGTAATTCCCTCTCTGTTATCCTCTATTATTACAGCTTTCCCTTCATAAGAGTTGATGACACCGCATCTGAATGTATCACCCTTCGAGAGCTTCAGCACCTTCCTTATATGTTGAGCCCGCTCATCGGAGGACTCAAAGAAGGTCTCATCAGCCTCGATAAGTATTATATTCACCTGCTTCTCCCGTAGAGAGAGGAGTAATATTTGATTCCTCCGAAGGACGGAGACTCCAGGTCCTCACGTCTCATCTTCCATGACCAGTTGGATGTACCACATGTGGAAGGCACATTCATTCTTGCGTCCTCCCCGAGGGAAAGAATGTCCTGCATGGGGAGGATTACATACATGCTCGGCCCCATCATCAGCGTTCTTATCATAGCCCATACGACACCGTCGTCCGAGCATTCGAAGTACCGTCTCACTATGTCTTTCGTCCTATCGTCAAGCGACCTGTACCAGCCGAGTGTCGTATTGTTGTCATGGGTACCTGTATATGCAACACTGAGCTCCGTCATATTATGAAGAAGATACTCGTTCGTAGTGTCGAAGGAGCCGTCGGGGTTGAATCCGAATGCAAACTGCATGATCTTCATTCCCGGAAGTCCGTTCCCGTCCCTGAGCTTCTCGACGCCTTCGGTTATTACACCGAGGTCCTCGGCAATAATCGGAAGATCATCCCCGAATTCCTTTTTAACGGCATCAAAGAATTTCTGCCCCGGGCCTTCAACCCACTCTCCGTTGACTGCAGTGTCCTCGCCTGCGGGAACACGCCAATAGGCTTCGAAGCCTCTGAAATGGTCAATACGGATTATGTCGCTGAGCTTGAAACAGCTCCTGATTCTCTCGAGCCACCACTTGTATCCGTCCTTCTCCATTGCATCCCAGTTGTAGAGGGGGTTTCCCCAGAGCTGCCCTGTGGATGAGAATGCATCAGGCGGTACTCCGGCCGAAGCCTCCTGACGGTACTCTTCGTCAAACTGCAGAAGCTTCGTGTTCGTCCAGGCATCCACACTGTCGCCGGCAACGAAAATCGGGATATCACCAACGATTCTGACACCGTTGGAGTTTGCATAAGCCTTCATCTTCGTCCACTGTTTGAAGAAGAAATACTGGAGGGCCGAGTAGATGTCGACCAGCCTCTTCTCCTCCTTGAGGGCCTTATCGAGAGCCTTCTTCTCCCGCATTCTGAGTTCTCTCGGCCACGAGAGGAACCATCTTGAGTCATTGTAGCGGGCACATAACGCCTGGAAGAGTGCATAGTCCTCAAGCCACCATCCGTTCTCTTTTACGAATTCTCTGTATCCTTCCTCGTCTTTCTTAGACGGAGAAGAGAGGAAAGCTGAAGCCGCCTTGAAGAGAAGCGGCATCTTGAGGCTTCTCGCCTTTCCGTAGTCGACTCTCTCGCTCTCTTCAGCCTTCACAAGGACATCCTCAAGCTCAAGGTATCCGTCTATATAGAGCTCCCTCGGGGAGATGAAGAGCTCGTTTCCGGCAAAAGCCGAGCGTGCGGCATATGGGCTGTCACCGTAGCCTGTCGGGCCGGTGGGAAGTATCTGCCAGAGCCCCACGCCGTTATGTGAGAGTGTATCGATGAATCTATAAGCCTCTTCCCCCATATCCCCGATACCGTACTGGGAGGGAAGACTCGTTATGTGGAGTAGAACTCCTGTCTTTCTTTCTCTGTGTTTCATGAGAGCATTATAGTAAAGATGAAGAGAAGTGTTAACACGAGAAAAGAGGAGCCCGGGCTCCCCTTTCTCATCCTTACTCTTCATCCAGTCCGAGTATGTAGTCCAATGCACCCTCCATGTTGAACTCCCAGGAGTCAAGAGGATCATCCAGGAGGAGGGAGTACATGGATATAAGTCTTCTCGCGCCGTCGGCATCAATTATGTCCTTGTGCAATACACTCTTTCTGGAGTAGTTTTCATCATAGTAGTACCAGTAAATCTGATTCTTGTTCTTATAGTAATAAGTAAGCTCTATTTCGGAACCTTCGGGACTCTCATAGAGGAATTTGAGAGCATCATTCCCGAGGCGTAACGCTCCAGTGTTGTCGACACCTATCATCATGCGCTTTCCGTCTGAACGCGTTAAAAGGAGATAGGACGGGGTATCTCTCAGTCCTGCAATACCATTCTCACTATATGTGTGGTATCTAAGGACCAGTTTCCCGTCATCATACACTACAGGATTGGAAAAAGATGAATATACACAGCCGGAACCCAATCCCATATAGGAGAGGTCATCAAAGCCTTCGACCGTTTCCTTCCCGTATAAAGAATAGTACATATCGAGAAGCTTCTTCATGGACCCGACACGGAAGTAATCCGTCTTATACTCATTCGTTCTCTCGCCGTCGTAGTTCCTGTAATAAAGCATAATACGGTTCCTGTTCTTATTGTAGTAGCTGACTTCGATCTTAGCATCCTCTGAGTATTGCATGATGAATCTTATGATGTCATTAGTCATCTTGTATGAACCGCTTCCGTCGACAGCAATTTCAAGAGACTCCTCCTCCCCGGGGACACGGAGAAGAAGATACCCCGGATTATCGTTCAGGCCGTATCTCTTTCCTTCAACATACGTCATGTATCTGAGATAGAATGAGTCTCCAGAAAGAACAACGCTTGTCGGAGAACTGTTCATCCAGACGAGCGGCGTAACATAATCCTTTATTACTGTAAACCCTGTGTCCAGAGTTGTGGAAACCGCCTTATCCTTTCCGTATGCACGGAGGATGTTGTAAGCCTTTATTAATGTCTGGAGCTCTCCTGCCTTGAATGTATGATAATACTCGCTGGAGCTACTCCTGCTGTCTCCTCTGTAGAAGACAGCATTGATTCTGTTTCCGTTCGCATTGTATACCTCGATGCGGATTACTGCAGAGGAGGGACAGTTCATGATGAATCTCTCGGCATCGCTCCCTCCTATAACCCCGGTGTAGTCTGCCCTTTCTTTCCAATAAAGATTCACATATGCAGAATCCTTTACATAGTCGCTGCAGAGAAGGATGTAGGCCGGCGTGTCATCAATTCCATAATGCGTAAATGTGCTGTTTGTCGCAGAATAGTAATCCGAACTGTATACGGAATATTTGTACTCGATGGAGAGATCGGGGCTGCCGGCAGAAGTATCTGCAGCATCGAGATAGATGCTCATCACCGCGTCTCCGCTGTAACCGTATCCGGAATTACTCTTCGGGAAATTAAAACTGCTGGATACGCTTATCCTTGTCCTGAAGTCTATGTTGTACTCCCTCAAGGAGGAATAGAGCTCTTCCCCGAGATCCTCCTCCGCGTCCGCCCAGTTGAATGATTTCTTCTTCGCACTTTCCTTTTTCGATGTCGTATCTGTCTTTCCTGTTGCAAGCTCGTAGAGTGTCGTAGTACAGGATGCAAGAAGCAGAATGGATAAAATCACTGCTGTTGATATAAGAAGTATCTTTTTCATTGTCATCCTCCTTAATTCCATGAGCCGCTGGAGGCTTCAAGGTTTACTGTACTGCTGTCCCCCGCCCTGACACCGTCAAGCGTGTACCAGAGCTCTATTGTGTCCTTACCGGCAGAAGCACCTGTCTTCATTGAGACTTCAAAGTAGACATTGGATGACGCATCAATTGTGTAATTCGCCGTCACATTGCTGCCGTCACGGGACTGAGAGAGAGGAGAGATGACAGTTTCGGTATAATTCCAGTTTCCACTTCTCTGCTTTACTGCAACGGAGTATCTTGATTCATCATAGACAATCGTCACTCCGTTGATATCCTTTGCTCCATAATAGCGCAGTGCCGAACTGTCAATATAAGAATAGAATTCGGCGTTCTGGGTCGGGGAGACACGGCATGAAGTCGTACTGAGTGATACATACTTCTTCTCAAGGTACGGCTTTATGACAACAACGGTATATACTCCCGTATAAGCCTCCGCGCCGTTATCCATCAATACGGCAGTAATCTCCGTTGAGCCGTAGAGCGCATCCTCGTTGACGGTGAATGGATATTCATTATTGTGCTGGAATCTCCATGTCTTCCATGTGTGCATTGTGTCGTAGAGATGGAAGACCTCGTCTTCATCAAAGACATAATAGAGTTTTCCTGACTTTGATGTGCTTACACTCTTCTCCTCCGTGTATGCGGTACGTCCCGAATAATTGAGGGCAGTCGAGTCGAATGTAATTTTTACGTCATCGTACATGTTGTACGTTACGGGAACATCCTTATTGGATGTATAGCTGCAGAGAGTAATATAGAAGTAGTTTTCCCTGTAGAGCTTGAGCGTTGTCTCATCTTTACTGTTCAGACCCTTGTAATCGGGAAGCACGTAGTTCCCGAGACTTGATTTTTCATTTCCCGTAAGAATTCTGTAGTAACGTGCCCAGTCCTCACCCTCATTCACCTCGTCGGCTGTAAGAAGCAGGAGGTCGTTATCGAGAGTGAAATCCATAAGGGACGGGGAATCGGGAAGAATAATCGTCTTCTGGATATCAGTCTTTCCCTCTGCGACGGTCTTTCCCGTCGAGGTGTTGATTATCTTATAGGAGACGATTGTGAGCTTGTAGCCCTCCGAGTCTATATCTGTCTCGAGTTTAACTGTAAGAACAGCTTCCATCGCCTCATTGGCATAATCCTTGAGGAGGCTCTCCCAGGCATCCTTGACCTTGTTGAAGCTGATTCTCTCGTCGAGAGTATCGAATTCAGCCTTTGTCCCCGTCCATTTCTCATAGTCGATATTGAACGGAACCTCCACAGTGTAGTCATATATGCTCAATATGACCTTCGCCTGCCATCTGTTGTAGGCAAACGACGAAGTATCGACTGAAATCGAGAGTCCGGGATCCAAGACGGATGTAATCTCGATTGTACGAGAGGAGACATCGTCTGCAGCCGACCGGGCATTTCTGAGGATGGTCCTGAAGAGCTTGAAGCTTTCTCCATAGATTGAAACAGCATCTTTGCTGTAGGTCTTATGGAGGGCCTCGACTTCCTTTCTCACCGCCTTTTCAAGCTGGTTCTTCGATCCGGTCTTGAGGTGTCCGTTCTCCCAGTCGCTATCGGTGACAGCAAGGGTCAGAGCTTTATCCACAATCTCCTTCTTCTGTCTGTTGTACTCCTTTTCTATGACTCCAAGGTTGTCATCAAGGTCATCTTTAACGCTTTTGTATGCCTTTCTGTAGGCTTCAACGGAGCTTATGACAGACGAAAGAGTGGTGGCAGAGGAGAAGACATCGGTCGCAAGTGCACTCTGCTGGAGGGTATCCCTCATACTCGATATCTGGAGTTCAAGTTCGAGCGCCTTCTGCTCGAAGCTGTCCTCCATGACGGCCTTCATCCTGTAGTATTCGTCCTGTCTCTCCTCGATTTCTCCGAGGACCTTCTGGTAGTTCTTCTCGCTCTCCGCACTGATGATTCCGAGTGCAACCTCATAGTTGTACTGCTGGAGTGTCAGGTTATCCTTCTGGCTCTGTGCAGTATAGAGTGCACTGTACTGCGTCTTTATGCCTGCAGAGGATCCTGTGGAGAGTGTCTTCGGCTTATATGACGAGTTGAGCTTCGTTGCGACATATCTGAATGCCTCGTATGTAGAGACCAGCTTGTAGAGAGACGGGAGGTTCTTGAGTTTGACCGTATCGTCCCCTTTGTCGATTATGGCCTTGAGTGTGTTTATATCAACCTCAAGTTCGTTGAGCTTCGCCTCATAGAGGGAGAATGCCGAGTCGGGAATGACGAGAGTCACCTCATATCCATTACGGCTCTTCTTTGTTGTGGACTCAAGCCCGATGAACTCCACACTCGAGGAGGAGAGATTCTTTGATGAATACTCTGCAGAGGAAACTCCATTCGTGCTGTCCGTAAGTGATGTGTATTCGATCCCGGTGAAACTGACGCTCACCTGTGTACATAAAGATTTGAGTGCATCTGCATATGCATCATCCTCCGTCTTTCCTTCTCCTGTCGCCTGTACTGAAGCAGAAAGAGAGAATGAGAGCAGCAGCAATGCAGCTAAAACTGTTATTTTCCTCATATCCCTATCCTGTTATTTTGTTTACGTGTCACAATGATAAACAGTTTGAAGAAAGAGTGAAAGTGTTTTCATATCCCCGGGAGGATTATCCTGTCCTCAATTCTCAATGATGAAGCTCTGGGATAAGCGGAAGATGAATCTGAAACAAATATGATTAGGACCATGACATTGTCACTTTTGACAATGTCTGACAATGTCATTATGATTATCGCTGTAATGTCTATCTTACATATTAATTATTTATGCTTTGAATAGTTAGCAAAAACACCCTTGAATATTGAGCATATCCATGACAATGTCTTGACAATGTCAACTAACATCATTGTGGAGAAAGCATGAAAATAAGCCAGATATTTCCGGATGTAATAGGCGAGGATCTCAACTATGAGTTCAAGGCTGCATTGAGTGAGGATAATCCCGTCAAGTGGGCCAAGACGATTGTTGCATATGCAAATTCCAACGGCGGCACCATCTTTGTAGGAGTATCGGATGACGGGGAAGCCTTCGGCCTCGACATCACAGCTGTTGACAAAGTGAAGAATCAGGTTGCACTCGAGAATGAGCGACATATAATTCCGGAGGCTAAGATTTCATATCTTTTGAGGAACATAGATGACAGGCTGGGAACTTTCGTTCTAGGCATACAGGTTTCACCGTCAGAGTCTCTGGTAAGGTACAGAAGTGGTGATTATAACAATGAAGTATTCATCAGGCAGGATGGAAGTACGACACCGGCAGGTCCTGAGGACATAATTGCACTCTCAAAGAGGAAGACAGGAATAGATAACGAGAAGACAGATGTCAAGTATAATGAAAAGGAATGGTCACTCTATCTTGATCTCTGCAGGAATAACAGGAAGGATAATTCAATACCCCGGATGAAGGAGCTTCAGAACATGGAAATTGTAACTTCTGACGGGTATGCAAAGTCCGGTTTTCTGATGTTCGAGAACAGTTACAATGGTGATGATTCCCTGGTCTGCTGCCGCCTCTGGCAGGGAAAAAACAAGCTGGGCACCGTATTGGACAGAGACAGATTCAAGGGTCCTCTCTCTGAAGTTTTCTACAAGGCAATGGCCTTCATCGCCCGCAACACAAAAACAGGATGGAGAAAAACTTCAGACGGCGGAAGAGAAGAAATACGTTCATATACCGTCGATGCTGTCAGAAAAGGACTTGTCAATGCAGTTGCACACCGTGATTATTCTATTTACGGCACCCAGATTGATGTCGATATCTACATTGATAGACTTGAGATAATGTCTCCGGGTTCCTGGCTCCTGCCGCTTCCGTATCAGAAATATGAAACCGATTCAATACCATCGGTGAGGCGTAACTCCATCATTGCAGCCGCTCTCGATGCGGCATCGCTTATGGAGAGAAGCGGAACGGTAATCCAGACAATCATGGACAGCTATAAGGATGAGCCGGGAGAGAGGCAGCCGTGTCTGATGATTTACCCGGGATTCATCAACCTGCGTCTCTTTGACAGACTCTGGGAGAATGATGATGACAATTCCTTCAGTCTTCTTTCAGACAGCGAGAAAGTAATCTCCCTCCTTCACGACGGACCGAAATTTGCCCGGTATCTCCAGACTGTCACCCGTTATACGACACGGTCAAAATTCCTTAAAGAAGTCATAGACCCGCTTCTTGAGAAGGGAATAATCGTAAGGGAAGGCAACATCAAATCTCCGCAGTCATTCTTCAAACTTAAAAACACAAAGTAATACAACCCATCAGACGGAACAAAGACATTGTCACTTCTGGCAATGTCATAAACTCCTAAAGCTTGAATGTTTTATCAAGTGCAGACGAAAGCTCATTTTTAATCTTCTTGTTGAGAGCAGTGAAGGCCCGCTCCTTTGCTGCGCTGTAGGTCATCTGCCCCTCTCTTCCCGAGGCCGTCCATGAGAAGACATATTTACCGCTCTCATTATCGATGATCTTAAGAGTCAGGGAGTATTTGACGAACTTCAGCGGGTTACCCGGAAGCGTAGTCTCACTCAAGGAAAGCTCGTCGATAAGCTCGTACCTCGCCTCCGAGCGCGACGGCGTTATACCCGCCTCACTCAACGCATCGTATACATTACCGGAAATCATATACCAGTCATCACTGCTTCCGGCAACCGAAACACCAAGTTCATATGTAAAACTATCGATGAGAGAGAGTATTTCACTGTCGGAAGGAAGCTGAGGAAGCGTCCTGACCTTATCGGGAGCAAGGACGGAGAGAATTTTCACAGCCTCATAGTAGCTCAATACCACATCCTTCAGCCCCTGGACTGACCCTATCGCCCTGAACGAAAGTGAGGAGGGATCTATAGTCTGGTAGTAACTTATTGTGGATGCGGCATCCTCTGCCTGGTTAATGTAGTAGAGTGCAGCCGATGCCCTGTCCAAAAGGGCAAGGGCATAATACTTACCGTCTCCCGACCACTTCTCTTTTATCGTCACACCTGCAATATTCTCGATATTGATGCTTACAACGGCTTCGCTCTGGAAATTCGAAACCTCTGTGGAGGCGGACTTTCCGTAACCGTTCCATGTCCTGCTTCCGGTATATGTGGTGGTCTTCGAATCCACACTTACACCGAAGTATGCAGCAAGACTGTTGTAG
>CAVJJV010000159.1:0-1866 GCA_963650055.1 Comamonas kerstersii
AGGAAAGTATCCCGTACTCACGCTTCATCGCTTCAATTGAAACCACCCACTGTTTCCCGAACTTACATACATCAACACCATTCACCAGCTTTCCGTATGATACTGCTTTGCGGAGGGTGCTTTCATTGAGATGCCAGATAAGGGTGGCATCGCTGAATGCCATCTCATCTTTGGTCACATCCTGACATGCAAAGGCACGTTCAGATGCACGTTACCTGTAATCTGAAAGCTGCACGTTTGTCATGACGTGAGAAATCTTACAGGGCTTCCCGTCTGGCGGTTTCATACATATCGAAATTTCTTGCTCCGCCGCAGGAACCGCATTAAGATGGAAACTGAAATAAGAAATACGGTTTCCAAATGAAGAATGCAATGCTTGATAATCCCGGTGCTGCGGTGCGTGCGGAGGCTATGAAGCTCTTCCGCCTGCATGGGCTGCACTTTACAATGCAGCAGGTTGCAGACGGCCTGCATATAAGCAAGAAGACTATTTACAGGGTATATCCCTCGAAGGAGGCACTGCTGCTTGACATGGTCGATTATGCCTTCGAGGAAATCCACCGCTCCAAAGATGAAATTCTGAGAGGAAACGGAACACTTGAGGAAAAACTCAGGAGAGTCATAATCGCCATGCCGGAGGAGTATACAGCCCTGGACCTCAGACAGATGAAGGAGCTGGAGGATAAATACCCCGTTGTTGCCGCGAGGGTCCGCAGCCAGCTTGAAAACGGATGGGAGCCTACCATGACTCTTCTTGAAGAGGCTGTGGAGGAAAAGATTATCCGCCCGGTATCGCTTGAGATACTCCGTGAGATGATAATTGCGTCCATAGAGAGCTTCCTCTCCGACCGCACTACGGCCGGAAAGGGAGTAAGTTACCCTGATGTATTGAAGGAGATGATATCTATTCTATTGGAAGGAGTGCTGACACGATGAGATACAGTTTCTGTGACGGCTGGGAATTCACTCCCAGCTGGACTGAAGATTTCGCCCTGGGGCTTCCCCTTACGGAGGTGGAGGAAGTCCGCCTTCCCCACACATGCCGGATTGTCCCTCTCCACTATGCATCCCCTGCGGACTATGAGATGCTCTGCGGCTACAGAAAGCGGTTTTCCGTGCCGTCAGAAGAGGAGGCTCCGAGGCTCTTTCTGCGCTTCGAGGGGGCTGCACACCAGGCCCTGGTATGGGTCAACGGAAAAAAAGCCGGAGAGCATAAGGGGGGCTACACAGCCTTCGAGATTGAAATCACGGACCTTGTGGACAGGAAAGGTGAGAACCTTCTTACACTTCAGCTCGATACCCGTGAGGACCCGTCCCTCCCGCCGTTCGGCTTTGTCATCGACTATCTGACATACGGAGGGCTCTACAGAGAAGTTTATCTCGAGTCTTCTTCTCTAAGTCGTCTGACCGACATTTTCGTACATACTCCCGACCTCAAAACAGCCGTTGTAGAGTGGTCGGCAGAGCTCTGCGGAGATATATCCGGCGTCCGTATTCAGTTGAAAACGGAAGACGGCAGAGTGGCTGCCGTGGAGAATGCGGAGCCGGCTGAGAGAGGAAAGATAAGAATCAATGTGGAGAATGTTCAGCCGTGGGACACGGAGAATCCCGTTTTATACAGTGCGGAAGTTGAACTCGTGGACAGAGAAGGGAAGACGGTTGACTTAAGAGTGGTGACTTTCGGTTTCCGTACAGCCGTCTTCAATGCTGACGGCTTCTATCTCAACGGGAGAAAGGTATTCCTACGGGGTCTCAACCGCCACCAGAGCTATCCTTATATCGGTTATGCGGCACCGGAAAGCCTCCAGAGGGAGGATGCCCGCATTCTCAAGGAGGAACTCGGCTGCACGGCGGTCCGCACCAGCC
>CAVJJV010000159.1:1876-4784 GCA_963650055.1 Comamonas kerstersii
AGCCACTATCCCCAGAGCAGGCATTTCTTGGACGAGTGCGACAGACTCGGGCTTCTGGTATTCACCGAACTTCCGGGCTGGCAGCATATAGGAGACGGTGAATGGAAGGAAGAAGCATGCAGAATGCTCGGGGAGATGATTCTGGAGGACCGTAACCACCCGAGTATCATACTCTGGGGTGTGAGAATCAACGAAAGTGTCGACGACGATGAATTCTACACCCGCACGAACAGCCTTACCCACAGCCTCGACCCGGGGCGTGCCACCTCCGGGGTGAGGTACCTGGAGAAGAGTCATCTACTTGAAGATGTCTATGCATACAACGACTTTTCACATAACGGAACAACGCCGGGCGCAAAGAAGAAGAAAGATGTCACATCAGATATGAAGAAGGCATATCTCATCTCCGAGTGCAACGGACATATGTATCCCACAAAGCCGTTCGATGACGGCCCTCACCGACAGGAGCATGCCCTGAGACATGTCAGGGTGCAGAATGCCGCCGCATCGAGCGGTGAACACGCAGGGTGCTTCGGCTGGTGTATGTTCGACTATCAGACGCATAAGGATTTCGGCTCCGGCGACAGAATCTGCTACCACGGAGTGATGGATTTCTTCCGTAACCCCAAACTTGCAGCCTCTGTCTATTCGAGCCAGGGGGAGAAGGAGCCTGTATTGGAGATCAGCTCTTCCATGGCCATAGGCGACAGTCCCGCCGGTCAGATCGGCGAAATCTATGCCTTCAGCAACCTCGATCAGGTGAAGCTCTACAAGAATGATGTCTTCGTCACCGATCTTCACCTCAGCAGCTGGACGGCTCTCCCGCATCCGCCGTTCGTCGTGGATGACACTATCGGAGAACTTCTGGAAACGCAGGAGCATTTCTCACAATCCAAGGCATCTCTTCTCAGAGACTGCCTCCTTGCTGCCGGAAAGTACGGACTCCCGGGACTTCCGCTTTCCTACAAACTCAAGCTTGCATGGTGTATGGTGCACTATAAGATGAGCTTCTCCGACGGTGTTGCACTATACGGTAAATATGTAGGCAACTGGGGAGGGGAGGCTACACGCTGGCGCTTTGATGGAATAAAGAACGGGAAAGTCGTGAAAAGTGTAACCCTCTGCCCGAGTGCGAAACTTCACCTTGAAGTAAAAGCGAGCGCTCCTGCTCTCAGGGAAAGGGATACCTATGATATGGCGGCAGTCAGGGTACGCATTCTGGATGAAAACGGAAACACGGCTCCATATGCCCTTCTTCCCGTACATTTCAGCGTGGAAGGGGATGCTTTTCTCGTCGGCCCGGATACCGTGGTTGCCGAAGGCGGCATGACGGGTACCTACATCCGCTCGGCGGGTAAAAAGGGAAGAGCAGAGCTTTCCGTCTCTGCGCCTCAGGTGGAATCTGTAACTATAAAGTTCAACATAGAAAAGGAGGAAGTTGTATGGAACTGACCTTAAAACAGAAAGCCGCATTCGGAATCGGTGCGGTCGGCAAGGATATGGTATATGCCCTGTCATCGTCGTATGTCATGTACTATTACCAGGATGTGCTGGGGCTCTCGGCAAGCTTTGTGGGCCTTGTGCTTATGCTCGCGAGGTTCTTCGATGCCCTCAATGACCCGTTCATGGGTGTTGTTGTGGCGAAGACACGCACACGCTGGGGAAAATTCCGCCCCTGGATATTCTCCGGGACGGTGCTCAATGCACTGGTGCTCTATGCCCTCTTTGCCGCTCCCGTGATGGGGGAAGCCGGTATGATGGTCTATTTCAGCATCGTTTATGTCCTCTGGGGCGTTACCTATACGATGATGGATATTCCTTTCTGGTCGATGATTCCTGCAGTGACCCAGACACCGAAAGACCGTGAGAATCTATCGATGGTGGGACGCACATGTGCAGGTGTCGGCTCCGCAATCATCTCCATGTGCACCATGCTCCTTGTCGGCATTCTCGGAGGTGCAAGCGAACGCGCGGGCTTCCGCTGGGTTGCGCTTATCGTCTCCCTGGTATTCGTCGTGACGGAAATCGTGTGCTGTATCTCTATGAGGGAGGATACCCAGAGCGAGATGAAGACGGCCACGGTGAAGGAGATGTTCTCCGCCCTACTCCGTAACGATCAGGCCATGGTCGTTGTCGCCAGCATCGTTTTGATCAACTCTGCTCTCTATCTTACATCGAACTTCATAATCTATTTCTTCAAATATGATTTCGGCGGCACGGGATGGAAGGCAACCTATACGCTCTTCTCCACAATAGGAGGAGCCTCTCAGATTCTCGGTATGATGATACTCTATCCACTTCTGAGGAGAAAACTCAGCAGCACACAGGTCTTCCATCTCAGCCTCATCCTCGCTCTGTCGGGATATGCCGCACTACTCATTCTCTGCCTTGCCGGATTCTCCCATAGTCTTGTACTGCTCTGTATTCCGGGCGTGGTCGTCTTTGCATGCAACGGTATGCTGAGTGTCCTGACGACTCTCTTTCTCTCCAACAGCGTCGACTACGGCTTTCTCAAAACAGGAAGGCGTGAGGAGAGCGTCATCTTCTCCATGCAGACATTCGTCGTCAAGGCTGCCTCCGGTGTGGCTGTCTTCCTGACTGGTATAGGACTCGATATCATAGGACTTGTGGGAAATACAGATGAAACGGGACCTGTCGCCGTCCAGAGTGAAGGAACACTGCTGGGGCTGCGTCTGATGATGACGATACTTCCGATGATCGTGCTTATCGGAGCCCTCATACTCTTCAGGCGTAAATTCTCTTTGACGGACGAACGTGCAGCAGAGATCAGTGCCAGACTTCAGGCTAGGGAGAAAACGAATGAGCAATAATCTCTATTGGCGGGCGGAGACAACCGGAGGCGTAAAGACGGGTGACTCTTCCATTCCGGAAGACGGGAAAGTTCATC
>CAVJJV010000160.1:0-4969 GCA_963650055.1 Comamonas kerstersii
AGGTAACAATTCCATCAGGTGTAACCAGCATTGGAAATTATGCCTTCTCCGATTGCAGTAGCCTGACGGAGATGACGATACCATCAAGCGTGACTAGTATTGGATATTCAGCCTTCTCTGGTTGTAGTAGCTTGACTGAAATAACGATACCATCAAGCGTGACAAGTATAGGTAACTATGCTTTTTGTAATTGCAGTAAACTGACGAAAATTACTTATAGTGGAACAAAAGATCAGTGGAATTCGATAACAAAAGGTACCAGCTGGAATTATTATAATACAGGAAATTACACCATCTATTGTACTGATGGGGAAATATCAAAGAACTAAGCTTGATTATGCCGCTTAGCGATTGGCGGCACAGTTGGTAATGCTCTTTGGGGAGGGAATTATGGCTCTTCTCTGAAGGGTTTGTTTCTGAAGAGGCCGAAGCAGTAACGGTGCCGGCAGATGACCATCTTATCCGGGGAGAAAGCATCCGGCTTCGAGGCGAGAAACATGTACTTGATGTTGTTGTCGTAGAGTCTCCAGAGAGTGTCTGTTATTCCTCGTCTGCTGTAGAATTCCACTCACTTAAGTCTTTGCGGGTAGTTTTCCTTTCTTTCTCGAGAGCCTCGACATCGATTATGTTCATTCCCTCATAGTGTTCCGTAATCCAGGAGAGAATACTTGAGCTGTAACCCTGCCCTCTGACTGTTTCATCGACTGCCAGGTAGAAGATATAGAGTCTCCTCAATATACCACTGGTATATTGTTGTCATGGATGCTCCTCTTCTGAAAGAGAAGAGTATGAGAAGAAAGAGAGGGATAAGTTCATCTTTCGAAAGAAGAGAGACTACTTTTCTGTAATCTCTCATTCTTCTTCTTATTTTCTTTAGCTCGAGACTCTTCATGAGTGTGGCATAACACTCCGGGGGCTAATACCTGAGGCTTCCTTCCTTTATCATCCTATCGAAGAGCTCGCGTGCCTTTCTCACCGGGAGAGACACAAGCGGGTCCGTGAGGAAAACGGAGAAGAGAGCATCGTCGTCGCCACTCCATATGGCTTCGAGGGCAGCGTCCTGCTCATCAGAGATCCGTCTGATGAGGCTCTGTACCGCCTCCGGGGGATTCGAGGAGACAAGGGGAGTCACTCTGTCTTCTGTGAGTATTCCCATGCTCTCGACTATTCTTCCCTCGGGTAGGAAGCTGATCTGTCCTCTGTTCGGCATGTTCATGTTTGTCTTGAGAGACTTTCCTCCCATGAGCGCCATCATTATATCGACACCTTCTTCTCCGCTCGGGGAGGCCTTGAGCTCCTCGTCTGTGAAGACCTTGGCCTTCTTCTCTCTGTCGTTTCTCTCTCTCCAGGAGTAGGGGGTGCGTATGACTCCGAGGGAGTTGAGGTACTTCTCGTCGGAGAGGAACCAGGGTACGAATTCCGAGAGGTGTCTGTCACCTGCTGCTCCGAGTACTCCGAATGCCTTATAGAAGGTATAGGCTACAAGGTAGTCGCATTCGAACCACTTCTCCTCCCTTGTTCTTCTCTCCGCCTCTTGAGTGTGGTCGGAGAAAGTGGAGGGATTATTTACTATTTCGTCTATCTCCTTCATGAGGTCACGGCCCTCCCAGAAGGCCTTCGTCATGAATGTAAAGTGGTTGACTCCAGTTATATCGACATCGAGTTCCCGGCGGGAGGGGAGTACTCCGTATTTCTTCTCCACAATCCTGCAGAGGTGGTCCTCTGTATGGAATACTTCATGGCAGCATCCGAATGCCTTGATTGCCGGGAATGCCTTATAGAGTGCGGCAGTGCAGAGTGTCATCGGGTTTGTGTAGTTTATAACCCAGGCATCGGGGCATACCTTCTCGACGGAGCGTGCAAAATCGAAGAAGAGGGGAAGGGCTCGTCTTGCCCTGATGAGGCCTCCCGGTCCTGTTGTATCACCGACAGTCTGGAGTATTCCGTATTCCTCCGGAAGTAGGAGATCTGCCTTCCTGCATTCGATTACCCCGGGCTCTATTGCTATTATTACGAGGTCAGCTCCCTCGAGAGCCTTCTCGAGATCGTCCTCCGCCCTGTAGGTGAATCTTCCCTTCTGGTTGTTGATTTCGAGCATCCTCTTTCCCACTTCCACATTGTTCCTGCTGAGAGAGGAAACTATGTCATAGAGAGTAACGGTGCCGTGTGTCTCCCCGTTCAGTGTGAGGTCCTTCATGAATGATATCGCCCAGAGTCTGCTGCCTCCGCCGATTATTGTTATGTTTATGTCTTTCATGGATACAATTATATCCGGGTATGATGAAAAAGAAGAGACACTTGTTATATTTTACTGACCAGGTTTTAAAGTATCACGGATGAGGATTACAGTTCCGAGAATCATGATAAGAAGGGCGGAGATATAGCCCTGGGAGAGTCTCTCGCCGAGGATTAAGAATGAGAGGACGGCTCCAAGGAACGGGTTTACGGCGTAGAATGAGCTTGTCTTACCCGCTCCCAGTACGCTCTGCGCCTTGATGTAGAGGAGAATACTCAAGCCGTATGCCACACTTCCGAGGGCAAGTGTATAAACTATATATTTGATTTCCGGAAAGCTCTCTGAAGAGATAAGGCCCACAATCAATGATCCCGTTCCCGAGAATATACCCTTGATTGAGACTATCTCGGATGTGTCCCTTGATGAAATCATCCTCGTGCAGTTGTTCTCGAATCCCCATGAGACGGTGGCAAGTACTACATAGAGCGTGGACGGTGTGAATGTCATTCTCTCTTCAAAGGAGAAGGAGAGGATGATTGTCGAGAGTGTGATGAGGACGACCGAGAGCCATCCTCTTTTAGTTATCGTTTCATGAAAGAGAATGGAAGCTATGAGTGATGTAGTGACTATCTCGAAGTTACCTATCAAGACGGAGACACCTGAGGGTGTATTCTCAAGTCCCAGCATGAGGAGAACCGGAGCCGCGATGTCGAGTACAACCATGCCGATTACATAGGGCAGGTCTTTTTTGTTGAGTCTCTTTTCTTCCTTCCTGCTCTTCTTTTTCAAGAGGAAGATTGAAAGTGTGAAGATGCCCGCCCCGAGGTATAGAAATCCCGCAAGCATGCACGGGGGTACATACCCCAGAAGCAGCTTCGAGAGCGGAATGTTGATTGAGTAGCATAGTGCAGCCGAGATGGCCGAGAGCACTGCGCTTCCTTCTTTTTTCTTCATGAGAAGATTGTACACCCTCAATTGCGTTTATGTAGAGGAAAAGATGAGCTTGAGAGAAACTCAGTATAGGGCTACAATTCCGCTTATGGCTAACGGCGAAGAGGATTTAAGAGAAAAGAACAGAGGAAGAGTGGGTAACGCTCCGGAGAAAAGATATACCCGCTGGTCGCGCTCCCTCGGAGAAGAGAACTCGGAGATGCTGCTCGAGAAGGCATCGAGATGGAAGGGCGGCGGGAAAAAGAAGAAAGAGTGGAATGATGAAGACTGAAGAGAGAGGGAGATGTGTTCTCATTCTCGGAGGTGAAATTACATCGTACGAAAGGATCCAGGCGCATTTCAGAAGCGGCGACTACTTCATCTTCTGTGATGCGGGGCTCAAGCACGAGAAGGGGCTCGGTGTCAAAGTCGACCTTGCCGTCGGTGATTTCGATTCCATCCCTGAACCCGAAGACGTAGAGACAGTTGTATTTCCTCCCTCTAAGGATGATACGGACTCTCTCTGCGGCATCAAGGAGGGGATTAAGAGAGGTTTCTCCGATTTTCTCATCGTCGGTGCCACGGGCGGGCGTATAGACCATGAAATAGCAAATTTATACCTCCTTGACTACCTTGACGAACACTCGAAGAGTGGGAGAATCGTGACGGAGAAGGAGGAGATTGAAATAGTCTCGTCGAAGGCGAAGAGAATAAGAAAGGGATGCATCTACTTTTCTCTTCTTGCTTTTTTCGGTGAGGCTGGAGGCGTCGATATAAGGGGCGCGGAGTACAATCTCGAGGGCGGTGTAATCACACCTTCTTTCCAGTACGGTATAAGCAACAGCGTCCCTGAAGAAGAGGCGGTAGTTACTGTGGAGAAGGGGAAACTTCTTCTTGTCACTGTCATGGAAGAATGAAAAGGGAATTAAATGAAGAAAAAGAAAACTGAACTCCAGATGAATATCAAGAGCAGCGTAGAGGAGAGCAGCGAGGAGCTTCTCCGCGCCGTCACCGACACTGAAAAGGAGATGAGGGGCGATTTCTTCCCCTCCCTACTCAAAGAGAAGGAGAAGGAAGCAATAGAGCCCACCGTCAAAGCCGTACGCGAGAGCTTCAGACGCACCCGCAGGAACATAGTGAAGTCATATGAGGCGATGTTCGAAATCTCGGATGAACTCTCCGGGCGGTGGCACGATGTAAAAGGCAACAGATATTTCGGCATTGTGAACGCAAAGATAGACGAAGAGGAGAAGAGCCACAGACATTTCTCGAGAGGGATAAACAAATACAAACTCCTCTGGATCTTCTACATCGGTTCGTTTGCCGGTGTCATAATCGAGATGCTCTGGTGCTATCTGACGCGCGGGCACTTCGAGAGCAGACAGGGCCTTGTCTACGGGCCTTTCAATGTTCTCTACGGCATGGGTGCCGTACTCCTCTCGTATTTTCTCTACCGCTTCAGAAACCACTCCGACTGGGTCTCCTATCTCGGGGGATTCGTAGTCGGGTCCGTTCTCGAGTACGTATGCTCCTGGGGACAGGAGTTCACCCTGGGCGTTAGGGCATGGGACTACAGCAGGCTTCCGTTCAACATAAACGGAAGAATATGTCTCTTCTACTCCCTCATGTGGGGAGCTCTCGGAGTCTTCTGGATCAAGAGGCTCTATCCCGTCCTTTCCCTTGTAATACTCAAAATACCCAACAGGATAGGGAAAATACTTACCTGGATTTTTCTTGTCTTCTTCATCTTCAATATAATCGTCTCGGGCTTCGTCATGGCAAGATGGACAACCCGTACAGAAG
>CAVJJV010000161.1:0-2745 GCA_963650055.1 Comamonas kerstersii
ATTTACAATATAGAGGGAAAAGTTATATCTCTATCGAGGAGAGAGCAGAGATAGAGGTAGAAATCCATGAGAGCCTTCTTCTCATCCTCTCCTGCGGGCATATCGGATTCGATGAGAAAAGAAGTGTTGTGGATGAGAGAGGAAAAGTGTTTTGTCTTCACGGCCTTCGGACTGAGTGATATGTATCCCCCGAGTCTTCCGATCTCCCGGGCAGTCTCAAGGCTGTATGTAAAGGAGTGCATTATGAAGCATTCGACCTTCATCTCGCTCAATATTTCAAGGGTAAGTCCGGGGCATCCGACTGAATGGACTGTGACAAGCGAGTGATGGCGCTTTGCAATCCTGAGCGCCTTTCTGAACTGTTCTACCTGGAATTCCATATCGGGAAAGCGTCTGTCGAGTCCTACTTCTCCGATTCCGTACCCACGGGAAGCATACTCCTCAAGGTATTCTATATCGCCCGTGTTAGGAGGAAGAAGTCCCACCGCTTTATATCTATAAGGGTACAGCAGCGGGGCTTCCTCTATTCTTGAAGTACATATATATGCTTCATCACTCGGTTTCCCGATATGTGCATGATAGTCGAACATTGAGTTATTCTAACTTATATTCTCATACTCCGCTAGAACCGTAGTTCGAGAGAACTCTTGCCGACGGGTCGTTGACGTTGCAGCCTTCCCATTCTTTGTTCGGCATCCAGAAATCGACTACCATCTCACTCTGTCCCGGATAGTATTTTTCGAATATCTCCCTGTAGAGGAGACTCTCCTTGGTGAACGGAACAGCGTGGGTGTATTTACTCCTGAGTAGCTCGAACTCGCTGTCGGAGTAGGTTTCCTCGGCCTTCTCTTTGAGATAATCAACCATCGAGTGTCCGACTGCATCACTGAATGCCGCCTTCTCCCTCATCAGGATATCCTGGGGGAGGTAATCACCTTCGAAGGCCTTTCTCAGGAGGTACTTTCCCTTGTTGTGTCTGTTCATCTTGAGTTCGGGGTTGATTGACATCACATACTTCACGAACTCCAGGTCACCGAATGGAACTCTTGCTTCGAGGGAGTTGACGCTGATGCATCTGTCGGCCCTGAGAACATCATACATATGTATCTCCCTGATTCTCTTTTCCGCTTCATTCTGGAATTCCGTGCTGTCGGGGGCGAAGTCGGTATACTTGTAGCCGAAGAGTTCGTCGGAAATCTCACCTGTGAGGATTACCCTCAAATCTGTATTCTCATGAATGTACTTACAAACAAGATACATGCCCATCGAGGCTCTGATGGTTGTAATATCATAGGTGCCGAGAAGCCGGATGACCTTTTCAAGCGATGAGAGGACCTCTTCCTTCGTCATGATTACTTCGGTGTGGTCGGTATGAAGATAGTCGGCTGTCTCACGTGCATACTTGAGGTCTATTGCATCTCCCTCCATACCTATTGCAAAGGTCTTTATGGGAGTTCTGCTCTTCTTCTGTGCTATAGCGCATACAAGAGAGGAGTCAAGACCGCCCGAGAGGAGAAATCCGATCTTCGAGTCGGAGACAAGTCTCTTTTCAACACCCTTGATGAGAAGGTCCTTTATCTTCTTCTCTGCTTCCTCCTCTGTGTCAGGTGAGACCTGAGTCGTTTTCCAGATTTCACAATAGGGAGTGAATTTCCCGTCCATGTAATAGTATCCCGGAGGGAAGGGCATTATTCTGTCGACAAGACCCACGAGGTTCTTCGGCTCGGAGGCGAATACTATGTTGTTCTCGAGAGTATAGCCGTAGTAGAGCGGTCTTATTCCGATAGGATCACGTGACGCGACATAGCTTGATGTGAGGCTGTCATAGATGACGAGGGCATACTCGGCGTCAAGCATGGAGAACATCTTCTCCCTGTACTCGCGCCAGAGAGGAATGAGGATTTCGCAGTCGGAAGTGGAGACGAAGGTGTAACCCTTCTTCTCCAGATCCTTCTTCATTTTCCCGAAACCGTATATCTCGCCGTTGCATATGACGGCATCCTCCCCGAGGGTGAAAGGCTGCATGCCGCTCTCACCGTGGCCCATTATGGAGAGCCTGTGAAAGCCCATGATACCATTTCCTCTTCTGATTATCCTTGTTGAATCAGGACCTCTCGAGAGTGTCTGGTTGAAGTGTGTTATGAAGTCTCTTTCCTTTATATCTTCTCTAGTGGAAGCCATTATCGAGCACATAGATCACCTCACCGAGAAGAGCAGGTCGCCGTATGTAGGAACGGGCCAGTACGAACGAGCTACAAGTGTCTCGCACTCGTCAACATTTGCTCTCAGCATCGTCATGAGAGGAATTATTTCGTCTCTTACATACTCCGCCTTTGTCTTCTCGTCCGAGAGAGATTTTTCCTTGAGAGTTGCTTCCTCGAGCTTTTCCGCCTCTGTACTTATCTTCTCCTCGAGTCCGGAGAGCCTTGAAATTGTCTTCTTCTCATATCCTCCCTCGATACCGAATGCACTCTTCTTCTCGAGTGTTTCAAGAAGCGAAGAAGTATAGCGGCTGATGGCGGGGAGGAAATCACGCTTCGACATGTCAATCATCGTATTGGCCTCGATCATTACTGTCTTTGCATAGTTCTCGAGTGTCGCCTCGGTTCTGGAGACAATCTCCTTCTCGCTGAAGATCCTGAGGGATGTCAGAAGTTCTACGTTCTTCCTGTCCATGAGATGGGGGACACAGTCGGCAGTCGTGCGGTAGTTGCTCAGTCCTCTTTTCTTTGCCTCGTCAACCCA
>CAVJJV010000162.1:0-4031 GCA_963650055.1 Comamonas kerstersii
TAGGACGGGAGATTCTCAGTCTCTAAATAGCAGTTCGATTCTGCTAGGGACTATATCGAAGGCAACGTTATCGTTGCCTTTTTTCTTGCTCTGGAGGAAAGACTAGATGATTACAGCTTCCAATGTTTCCTTGTCATACGGAACACAGATTCTTTTTAAAGAAGTAAACCTTAAATTCACACCCGGCAACTGCTACGGCATCATCGGAGCAAACGGTGCGGGGAAATCGACATTTCTGAAAATACTCTCCGGGGAGATTGAACCCGACACAGGGGAGATTATTATTACTCCCGGCGAGAGACTTGCAACTCTCAAGCAGGACCACTTCCAGTACAACGACTACCGTGTAATAGATACAGTCATCATGGGCTATAAGCACCTCTACGACATTATGATGGAGAGGGATGCTATCTATGCCAAGGATGATTTCTCCGAGGAGGACGGCCTCAGGGCTGCAGAGCTCGAGGGAGAGTTCAGCGAACTCGGAGGCTGGGAGGCCGAGGCCAATGCCTCGCAGATGCTCGACGGACTGGGAATTCCCGTATCGATGCACGAGAAGAAGATGAGCGAAATCGAGGATAACCTCAAGGTCAGGGTCCTTCTTGCGCAGTCCCTCTTCGGAAATCCCGATATCCTCCTACTGGATGAGCCTACGAACCATCTTGACCTTGAGTCCATCCACTGGCTCGAGAACTACCTCGAGGATTTCAACAACACCGTTATCGTAGTATCGCACGACAGACACTTTCTCAATACCGTATGCACCCATATATGCGACATTGACTTCGGGCGCATCCAGCTCTATGTCGGCAACTACGACTTCTGGTATATGTCGTCCCAGCTTGCCGCCAAGCAGATGAAGGACGAGAAGAAGAGAAGGGAGGAGAAGATAGCAGAGCTCAAGGAGTTCATCCAGCGCTTCTCGTCGAACGTTGCAAAGGCAAAGCAGGCGACAAGCCGCAAGAAGCTTATCGACAAGCTCACCATTGATGATATCAAACCCTCGTCGAGAAGGTTCCCGTATGTAGCGTTCAAGCCCAACAGGGAAATCGGAAAGAACGTACTCGAGATAAAGAACCTCAGTAAGACAATAGAGGGTGAGAAGGTTCTCGACAATCTCTCTCTTGTCATCAATCCCGGAGACAAGGTGGCATTCGTGGGACCCAACCACTACGCAAAGACCGTGCTCTTTGAAATCATAGCGGGCAATATGGAGCCTGACGAGGGATCCTACACCTGGGGTGTCACAACATCGCTGTCTTATTTTCCGAAGGATAACTCCTCCCTCTTCGGTAACGGTATAACAATGACTGAGTACCTCCAGCAGTTCAGCAAGGAGGACGACGACAATTTCGTGCGTTCATTCCTCGGAAGAATGCTCTTTACGGGGGATGAGGCGCTCAAGGACTGCGGTGTCCTCTCCGGGGGAGAGAGAGTGAGAGTGGTGCTTGCCAAGATGATGCTCGAGGGTGCCAACTGCATGATCTTCGACGAGCCTACATCCCACCTAGACCTCGAGTCCATCCAGGCATTGAACAACGGCCTGATAGACTTCAAGGGTGTACTTCTCTTCAACTCCCACGACCACCAGTTCGTGGACAGCCTTGCCAACCGCATCATAGAGTTCACCCCCAGGGGAATCATCGACAAGTACGAGAAGTTCGACGACTACCTTGAGGATGAGGATGTCAAGGCAAAGCGTGACAAGGCCTATGAAGGCAGAAAAGAGGTGGTTGTACTTTGATGACTGTCGTTGTAGATATAGGAAATACGAATATAGTTGTAGCGGCCAGGAATGAAAAAGGGGAGTGGACGAAGCCCTTCAGAGTATTCACCGACACCAAGAAGACGGGTGACGAATACTATGTAATCTTCCTCTCGCTTTTCCACGAACTCGGTATCGAGAAGAAGGATGTGGAGAAGATTATAATAAGCAGCGTCGTGCCATTCCTGACGCGCTCGATCGAGAAGATAATGAACAGACTCTTCGCTGTTAAGCCCATCATGGTCACCCACAGCGTGAAGACGGGGCTTGCAGCGTCCTCGATTCCGGCAGAGCTCGGCTCTGACTTACTTGCAAATCTATCGTACGCCCACTATCACAAAAGCGATAAGAGCGTAATGGTCGTCGACTTTGGAACAGCATTGACATTCTCGACTGTAAACGCCTCCGGAGAGGTACTTGGGGTTGCAATCGCCCCGGGGCTTGTAACTGCAGTGAACTCCCTCTTCGGATCAACGGCGCAGCTCCCGCAGGTCGAACTGAAGCTTCCAGAGACCGTACTCGGACGCGACAGCATGTCGAGTATAAGAGCAGGAATAATGGAGGGGTTTGCAGGCATGGTGGAGACCATGATAAAAAAGACCGAGAAGGAGATAGGAGACACTCTCTACGTCATGGCGACAGGGGGACTGAGCTCCACGATATCGAAAATAATACCCCGCATCGACGAACTCGATACCCTTATCACCCTGAGGGGACTCGGGCTCATAGCATCACTTAATTAAATATTGAGTTCACCGTCCGAAAAGACGGTGATTTCTTCTTCATCCTTATCACAGCATGTAATTGTGAGACTCTCAGACCCTATCGGAAGCGAGAGGGTGAGGAGGGAGTCCACAGTCTCCTCGATTGACTCTTCGTTCACAGCCTCCGATTTGGGGCCTCCGAGCGTAATCGAGACAGTGCGCATTCTGTCGTACTCGGGAATGTGTGTTACTTCTTCCTCATAGAGCGGCTCCGTATTCTCTGCTATTGTCAGCATGCCTGCTCTTGCTGCATTTTCGTCCTGAGATGCGTAGAGCGAGAAGAGGGCTTCGCTGTATGAGTTTCCCCTCACTTCCTTTACTATTCCGTCTTCAAAGTAGAGCGAGAGATTTCTGATAACCTTTCCCCAGAGCACAACGGACTTTGTAATATTGAGCCACCCCGAGAGACTCTTTTTATCAAGTAGTCTGAAAACATCGGAAGAGAAGATATACGGGGAGAAGTACCTCCCGGATGTAGTCTTCAGGTAGGAAGAGACGAATTCTGAGGATGGAAGAAAAGAGAAAGATAAATCCGTACCCTCGTCGGAGCATATTCTTCCTCCCGTGAGATTCATATCATTGAGGACCTTTGTCCTGTAGATAAGGTTCCTGTTGCGTCTCATACTCCACTCGAGATAGTCTTCCCTCTCAAGGCCGTGTATTGACTGCAGAAGTTCAATACTTGTCTTCTCGTCGTCTCTCTCCATTATCCTCTCATCCCACTCGGGGGAGGGAAGAAGACAAGTTACGAAGGGAAGTGCAGCCCTCGTGTTCTCCACGGGGTCGGAGAGAAGAGAGAACATCTGGAGCTCCCTGGGCTCATATATTCTCTCCGTGTCCACTTCATCCTTCGCCCTGTAGTAGGAGAGGTAGAGAAACAAGGTCGGTTTCTTCCTCAGTGGAAAGTCCGAGTTAATGTCGAACTCGTCCGTGATTCTTCCGTTCTTTACCTTCTGTATGTAGCTTCCGTTTCCGGTGATTAGTTTTGCTTTTCCTGCGATGAGACGCGCAAAGGCGTAGTCATCCTCCTCGGTGTTGATTGAAAGCACATCACCCTCTTTAATACCGAGGGCGCTCTCGAGAATCAGAGATGCATATTTCTCGTAAAAGGAACTCTCTTCCATTATTTAACGTCTCTGCATTCTTTCTTTTCTGGTTCCGTGTGTCTTGACGTAGTCTACAGTCTTCTGGAATTCGTTCAGGAACTCCCCGAGGTCCTCCTGGTAGACTATGACGGACTGCCTGAGGAATTTTCCCTCCACATCAGTCGGCCTCGACTCTACGACATTGAGATACAGATCTCCGTATACATTTTCCTTGACATTGAAAAAATAGGTTCTGTCATTCTTGACGAGTTTTGTTGAAAAAACTTCTCCGCGCTCTCCCATACCGGGCCCTCCGTAATTATTGATATAGAGATGATAATACTTGCCTTGAGTCTCTTCAATACCGTCCTGGGTATTAAAAATTATGAGCAGAAGAGAAAAAATCAATAAAATATT
>CAVJJV010000163.1:0-4398 GCA_963650055.1 Comamonas kerstersii
ATACTAATTTACATGCCATATGAAGAAAGTAATATAAGGACACTGTCGAGTATCGAACACATAAGACAGCGTCCCGGAATGTATATAGGACGACTCGGGAACGGCAGCCATCCCGATGACGGCATCTACATCCTCCTGAAGGAGGTTATAGATAACTCCATAGATGAATTCATGGAGGGCCACGGCTCGAGAATCTCCGTCACGGTTTCAGGCCGTACCTGCTCCGTGAGGGATTACGGAAGAGGTATTCCCCTTAATAAGGTGATCGACTGCGTCTCCGTCATCAACACAGGTGCCAAGTATGACAATGAAGCCTTCCAGTACTCGGTGGGCCTCAACGGAGTCGGCACCAAGGCCGTGAATGCACTCTCGAGCTTCTTCGAGATTACATCCTTCAGAGACGGTGAATATATGTACGCATCATTCGTCAGGGGGACCTTGACGAAGAAGGAGAGGGGTAAGACGACCCAGGCCAACGGAACCCTGGTTACATTCATCCCCGACGACAGCAGCGAAATCTTCGGAGACTATGCCTACAACGAAGAGTACATAACGGAGAGACTCTGGAACTACGCCTATCTCAACAAGGGCCTCACACTGGACTTCAACAAGAAGATTATCCGCTCACAGAACGGGCTTATGGACCTTGTGAAGAAGACGCTGGGAGACAACGGTCTCTATCCATTAATCAACTTCAAGAACCAGCACATCGAGTTCGCCTTTACCCATACCGACGGCTACGGTGAAAAATATTACAGCTATGTCAACGGGCAGTACACTTCCGACGGAGGAACGCACGAGGCTGCATACAAGGAGGGAATCCTCAAGGGCATCAACGAATACTTTCATAAGTCCTGGGCTGCCCCGGAGATCAGGGACGGCATAGTTGCAACGGTGGCCATCAAGATCATGAACCCCGTCTTCGAGAGCCAGACGAAGAACAAGCTCGGGAACACCGATGTCCGCAGCTGGATTGTCGCCGAAGTCAAAGAGGCTGTCGTTGACTCCCTTATGAAGAGCAAGGAGACGGCGAAAGCACTTGAAGAGAAGATAGTCAACAACGAGAAGATCCACAAGGAGGAGGCTGCGATAAAGAACGGAGCCAAGGAAAACTCCAAGAGGGTCGCCATAAACATCCCCAAGCTCAAGGAATGCCGCTACCACCTCAACTCCTATCCACAGTCCCATAAGGAGGATGCGGAGAATTCGATGATCTTCCTCACCGAGGGAGACAGTGCCGCAGGAACAATAACCAAGACGAGAAATGCCGATACCCAGGCGGTATTCGCCCTCAGGGGAAAGGTCGTCAATGTATACGGAAAGAAACGTACGGAGATCTACAACAACGAGGAGCTCTACAATATGATGATAGCCCTCGGCATCGAGGACAGCACGGACAACCTCCGCTACGGCAAGGTCGTCATAGCAACCGATGCCGATGTCGACGGCTTCCATATAAGGATACTTCTCATGACCTACTTCTTCACCTACTTTGAAGATATCATCAACCAGGGAAGACTATACATACTGGAAACCCCTCTCTTCAGGGTGAGAAACAAGAAGGAGAACATCTACTGCTACTCCGAAAAGGAGAGAGACGAGGCCCTGACGAAGATTAGAGGAGCGGAGGTCACCAGGTTCAAGGGACTGGGGGAGATAAGCCCGGGAGAGTTCAAGGATTTCATAGGAGAGAACATCAAGCTCCTTCCCGTCACCTATGACAGCATAGCGGAGATCAGAAAGGACCTCTCCTTCTACATGGGCGACAACACTCCTTCGAGGCGTGAGTTCATCATGGAGAATCTGATGGACCTCAGCGTCTGATAAAACAAAGGAGACAACATGGCCAAGGCTGAAAATTTATACAACGATTATTTTCTCGAGTATGCATCATACGTCATAAGAGACAGGGCCATTCCCGATATCATGGACGGGTTCAAACCTGTCCAGAGACGTATCATACATACCCTTCTGAAGATAGATGACGGAAGATACAACAAGGTCGCAACGGTAGTCGGAGAGACGATGAAATGTCATCCTCACGGGGATGCTTCCATCGGAGAGGCTCTCGTCAACATTGAAAACGACGGGCTCTTCATCGAGGGCCAGGGTAACTTCGGCAACATCCTCACAGGGGACAAGGCGGCGGCCGGAAGATACATTGAGTGCCGTCTCAAGCCATTTGCAAAGAAGGTCCTCTACTCTCCCGAGATAACAGAGTACGTCGATACCTACGACGGGAGAAACAAGGAGCCTGTAGTCTTCCAGGCCAAGGTTCCTGTGGTGGTCATCACCGGTACAAGCGGAATCGCTGTCGGTATGACGACAAAGATACTCCCCCACAATGTACTTGAGGTCCTCGAGTGCCAGAAGAAGGCCCTCAGAGGAGAGGATTTCGAGATATATCCCGATTTTCCCACAGGAGGAATCGTCGATGTCAGCCAGTATGACGACGGACGGGGCTCTGTGACGGTCAGGGCGAAAATCAATGCCTCCGACCCCAAGAAGGTCGTTATCGAGGAACTTCCGTATGAAGTTACATCACCCTCTCTCATCGACTCCATCAAGAAGGCCGACAGCAAGGGCCAGCTCAAGATATCATCGGCGACCGACTATACGGCGGAGAAGGCCAATATAGAGATAAACTGGCAGCGTGGAGTCTACTCGGAGGACATGGTTGATGTTCTCTATGCCGCAACGGACTGCCAGAAGAAGATATCACTCAATCCTCTTGTAATAGTCGACGGACTTCCGAAGGTCGTCGGAATAAGCGAGATGATAAAGTTCCATGCCCGCCATCTTGTTGAAGTATTGACGAAAGAACTCTCGATAGAGATGGGCCACCTCGAGGAGAAACTCAGGGCGAGAACGATAGAACGTATCTTCATCGAAGAGAGAATCTACAAGAGAATAGAGACGAAGGAGACTCAGGAGAAGGTTTACAAGGCCATAATCACAGGTTTCGAGCCACACCTTGCCGAAATCGGCAATATCCCGCTCTCGACAGAAGATCTCGAGACTCTCCTCAAGATTCCAATCCGCAGAATCTCCCTCTTCGATATCGAGAAGAACAGGGCGGAGATATCACAGATCAATGCCGATATAGAGGCCTGCAGATATCACCTGGAGCACATCACGGAGTATGCCGAGGATTATCTTACCGGACTCGAGGAGCTCTTCGATAAGGATGTATACAGAAGAAAAACAGAAATCGGCTCGATAGAGAAGAAGACAGTCAAGGAAGTAGCCGTCAGGAATATGGATGTCAGGTACGACCCGGAGACAGGTTACCTCGGGACGAACGTAAAGGCCGGGGAGAGCCTCTTGAAGGTAAGTTCATTCGACAAGATCTTCTATATGAAGAACAATGGAGATTACAGAGTCATCAATGCCGTAGACAAGGCCTTTGTGGGAAAGGAGGGTATTGCATACATAAATTACGGCGAGAAGGAGATTATCGCAGATGAAATCTTCACCCTCATCTACAGGGAGAAGATCGGCGATAAGAAGGCCTGGCTGATCAAACGTTTCCGTATACCTTCATTCTCCGTAGACAAGGTCTACACAACCCTTCCCGAGAAGGCGAAGATCAAGAAGATATGTCTCTTCAAGAGTGCGATAATAACAGCAAAATACAAGGAAGGCCTCAAATACAGGATAACCGAGGAGACCTTCCGCTTTGCAGATTTCAAGGTTCTGAAGACTCCTTCAGGCGGCGGAAGCCAGCTTACTACGAAGGAAGTGGAGAAGCTTACGGTGAAACAGACTAAGGACAACAAGACGACGGAGGAATCAGAACCTTCGCTCTTCGACGGAGTGAAGTAATGCTGGAGAAAGAGAGAATCCTCTATGAGGACAACCACCTTATAATAATAAACAAGAAGCCCGGAGAGCTTGTGCAGGGCGATGAGACGGGGGATGTAACCCTTGCAGATGATGTAAAAAAGTACCTCAAGGAGACTTATGACAAGAAGGGTAATGTCTACCTCGGTATCCCGCACCGCCTTGACCGTCCCACAAGCGGAATAGTTGTATATGCAAAGACGGAGAAGGCTCTCATAAGGCTCTCTGAGATGTTCCGGGGATCCGCAATAAGAAAGATCTACTGGGCAGTTGTTGATAAAAAGCCACAGAGAGATGAAGGTACCCTCATCCACTATATAGTCCGCGACGGGAAGACCAACAGAAGCACGGCCTATCCGAGGGAGGTGAAGGGGAGCAAGATAGCAAAACTCGACTACAGAGTTCTCTCCTCATCCGAGAGGTACCACCTTCTCGAGATAACTCTCCATACCGGCAGGCACCACCAGATCAGGGCTCAGCTCAAGGCTCTAGGGATACATATCAAGGGGGACTTGAAGTACGGAGCGGAGCGCAGCAACCCCGACGGGGGAATAT
>CAVJJV010000164.1:0-5033 GCA_963650055.1 Comamonas kerstersii
TTCTTACATCGCAGAGTGATGCGCCGAGTTTTCCGGCCTTCTTGTAGTAGTAACCGATAACAGCTGTGATGTAGTCGGGCTGGATCCATTCGCCTCTGTCGTCGATGAAGATGACTCTGTCTGCGTCTCCGTCATAGATGACACCGCAGTCGCTGCCGTTCTTCTTGACTTCCTTTTCGATGTCCCTGCAGTTGATTTCTTCAAGCGGGTTGGGCTCGTGATTGGGGAAGTTCCCGTCGAGGGTGTCATAGATGTAGTGGATGTCCTTTACATTCTTCAAAACATCCTTGATGACAAGGGATGACATGCCGTTCGAACAGTCTATGGAGAGCTTGAGATCTTCCAGTCCCTCTGCATAGGGCTCAAAGAATTTGACATATTCATCTCTTACCGATGAGTAATCCTTGACGCATCCCTTCTTCCCGGAAACTACGACTTCCTTCTCGTTGACCATCTTCTCGAGGTCCTTGAGACCTGTCTCTCCGCCTACCGGGAGAGCGCCGGTGCGGCTGATTTTGAGGCCGTTGTACTGTGCCGGGTTATGGGAGGCTGTTATCTGGACAGATGCATCAGCCTTGAGGAAATTTGTTGCGAAGTAGACCATCGGGGTTGTGCTGAGACCGAGATCCCAGACATCTGCGCCACTGTCCGTTATACCTCTGACGAGTTCATCATGAATGACGGGGGAGCTGATTCTTACGTCCCTACCGACGACAACATGATCGGTGTTGAGAAGAGAAGGAAGGAAGAATCCTACCTTGTAAACTGTGTTTTCGTCGAAGTCTTTCTTCCAGACACCGCGAATGTCATAAGCCTTGAATACGCTCATATTAATTCTCCTTTTTTTTCAATTACTTTCTTGAATTCTGCAAATGAAGGAAGCTCGAAGAAGAAAACTCTCCCGCCAGCCTTCAGTCTGGTGCAGTTCTTAGTAAATATCTTATTGAATAAAGTTGCTCTTTTACTGACATCATTTAGGGTTTTTAAGGATTTCTCGGCACTGCGGCGTGAGCAGTAGTCGACTTCAACACCCATCCGGAGCTCGACGGGGATTTCCAGCTTGACGTAGTTCTTCTCCCTCTCCTTCTCGCTTTTCGTACTTATTCTATAGCCGAAAACAGTGGAGGGTTTGAAAAAATCTTCAATCATCAGAGTCAATCCGTCTGTATAGAGGAATACGCCGTACTCGCGTCTCTCTCCCCCCAGTTCGGCAAACCATGTCGAATAGGTTTTCCAAATGATTTTTCCTCCGAGCTTCTTCTCCCTTTCCTCAAGGAAAGCCCTTACTTCATCGTCGTCTGTGTACATACTCTAATATTACCAAATGAGAAAGCATAACTGCTATCTTTTTTTTAAAAGTTTAAGTAACATCTCATGCGTGGAAGAATATTTAAGAAAGGATTTCGGGAAAATCCTCAAAAATGCAGGCCTCGAAGCAAGAAGATGGATGAAGGCCAGCGACAGCAGCGCAGCCCGTATTTATGACAGGAATCTTGATGAATTACCCGTTACAGTAGATTTGTACGGGGATTATGCCCGTATAGTAGATTATTCGGATGAAGGGCTTGGGGACGAAGAGAAGGATGAAACAGTAGATATCGTCTCACGCTTTCTCTATGTTGAGAAGAGCAAGGTTGTCTACTCGTACCGTAAGAAGAGAGAAGGCCGTGAGCAGCATGAAAAGAGAGACGGGGAGTGCCCTGTCTCAGTCCGGGAGAACGGGCTCGTCTTCGAGTGCGAGCTTGAAAAATATGCCGACACGGGGCTCTTTCTGGACCAGGAGGAGACAAGAAAACTTGTAAGGGATATGGCGCGTAACCAGCGTGTATTGAATCTCTTCAGTTATACTTCGTCATTCTCAGTCTATGCCGCGGACGGCAATGCCGAGAGCGTTGTGAGTGTTGACCTCTCGAATGTCTATTCTCAATGGAGCAGAAGAAACCTGGAGAACAACGGCTTCCTGGATGATGGAAAGTATGAAGTTGTCACATCGGACGCCAGGGAATACCTTGAGAAAGCAGCATCGGAGAAGAAGGTCTTTGACCTTGTTATTCTTGATCCTCCTGCCTTTTCAAACTCCCATAAGGCCGAGACCTTCGATGTGCAGAGAGACCACATCTGGTTTTTATCATCTCTCTGGAATATTCTCTCCGACGGGGGTGTTGTCCTCTTCAGCGAGAATCTCCAGGGCTTCAGATTCGAGAAGAACAGAATCTCCACTCTCTATGAGACGGAGGAAATCACACAGTCGGTCTATGCTCCGAACTTCTCCCATAAGAGAAAGAGCTGCAGAGTATGGTTATTAAAGAAGAACAGTGAAAGAAAAAGAGAAAGAAAGGAAAGAAAGATGAGTGAAGAACTTGAGAGATTCAACGTGGATTTCGATAAGAAGAGTGAGAAGAAGAGAGAAAAGAAGGAAGCAAGGGCCTTATCATTCGAGGATACGAATGAAAACGGCAGGGATTTCACTTCCCGTGATTCACGTTACACAGAAAGAAAGGACCGTCCGTCCCGTTACAATGATGGATACGACAGACGTGAGACAAAGAGCAGGGACAAAAAGGCAGGGAGTGACGGGAAAAACCATGAGAGACAGGGCGGCTCTTCCCGCTGCGGTAGAGATAACGATAGAAATTCATCCCGCTACAGCGAAGGCGCCAGATACTCCCGCTATAATAATGATAGAAACTCCGGAAACAGGTATTCCCGTTACAATAACGAGAGAAATTCTTCCCGATACAGCGATGGAGAGAGGCGTTCCTCTTACCGCTGCGATGACAGCCCCTCAAGTTACAGAAGTGGAGATAACTACACCCGTGACGACAGAAACAGAGAAAAGCGTGAATACTCGAAGAGCTCAAGCTACACTTCCTTTGGGCGCCGCGACTCCGACGGAAGACGCTCCAGCTACAAGAGGTCGTCATTCTCGAGTGATAGAAGCTACCGGGATGAGAGAAGGCCCGTGGAGAGGAAAAAGAAGTCTTCTCCCAAGCCGTTCGGATACGATTCCTTCATGGAGAACAAGTCACGCCAGGGTGCAACGACACGCTGGCTTGAAGAGCAGGAATACGTAGAAAAGAAGGAAGACTGATTAAGTCTTCCCTCTTGGATATTTCTCCAGACTGCTTCGAATTACGGGCAGTTCCGGGCCTTAGTTGAATGAAAAAGTAAATCCGGGATTTCTCCCGGACCGTTTTCTTTAAAGACCCATTTTCGCTTTCATCTTGGACCAGCTGTCCTTGAGTGTCACCGTTCTGTTGAAGACCATGGCTTCGGGTCTGCTGTCCTTTGAATCAACGCAGTAGTAACCGTTTCTTACAAACTGGAGGTAATCGCCTGCCACTGCCTTCTCCGCTTCCTTCTCGATGTATGCATTCTTCAATACTATGAGGGAATCGGGATTGAGGTCGTCGAGGTAGTTGCCTGTAGCCTGCCCGGGAGTCTCGCTCGAGAAAAGCTTGTCGTATTGTCTGACTTCAGCTTTTATGTTTATCTCTGCGCTTACCCAGTGGCTTGTTCCCTTGACCTTTCTGCCGTCGGGAGTTTCGCCTCCGCGTGAGAGCGGGTCATATGTGCAGTGGATGACCTTTATATTTCCGTCTTCATCCTTTTCTACGCTGTCAGCAGTAATGTAGTAGGCACCCTTGAGTCTTATCTCATTACCCGGATAGAGCCTGTGGTAACCTTTGACGGGTGTCTCCATGAAGTCTTCCTTCTCTATGTAGAGTTCTCTTGTGAAGGCAACGGGGTGCGTACCGCTCTTCTCGTCCTCGGGATTATCGACCATGTCGAAATACTCGACTTTTCCCTCCGGGTAGTTGTCGATTACAACCTTGACGGGGGAGAGGACGGCCATGAGCCTCTTCGCCCTCTTGTTTAGATCCTCTCTGACACAGAATTCCATAAGAGAGTAATCAACGACACCCTCAACCTTGGCCACTCCCACTCTCTGCACGAAATCCTTCATCGCCTCAGGTGAGTAACCCCTTCGCCTTATTCCGCTGACGGTCGGCATTCTCGGGTCGTCCCATCCTGAAACGAAGTTGTTGTTTACAAGATACAGAAGGCGTCTCTTGCTCATGAGGCAGTATGTGATGTTGAGACGTGCGAACTCATACTGGTGTGGAGTGTGGTCGATGTTGTCGATGCTTGTAGCCCAGTCATATGCGGGGCGGTGGTCCTCGAACTCGAGGGTGCAGATGGAGTGTGTGATACCTTCTATTGCATCGCTGATCGGGTGGGTGAAATCATACATGGGGTAGATACACCATTTGTTACCCGTTCTCGGATGCTCTGCATACTTTATTCTATAGAGAGCCGGGTCCCTGAGGTTGATATTGGGTGATGCCATATCAATCTTGGCGCGGAGGGTGTATTTACCTTCGGGGAACTCACCGTTCTTCATTCTCAGAAAGAGATCCATATTCTCTTCAACGGGACGGTCTCTGTCGGGGCTGTTCTTCCCCGGCTGAGTGAGGGTTCCTCTGTACTCTTTCATCTCCTCGGGTGAGAGGGAATCCACATATGCCTTTCCCTTCCGTATGAGGTCAAGTGCAATCTCGTAGAGCTGGTCGTAGTAGTCGGATGCATAGTACTCGTATTCACCCCAGTCGAAACCCAGCCAGTGGATATCACTCTTGATTGAGTTGATGTACTCCATGTCTTCTTTTGCCGGGTTGGTGTCATCAAGCCTCAGGTGACATCTGCCGTGGTATTTCTCCGCCAGGCCGAAGTTCAGACAGATACTTTTGATGTGCCCGATATGCAGGTAGCCGTTGGGCTCGGGAGGGAAACGCGTGACGATGGTGTTGCCCGGAACCCTGCCTTCCCTTAAATCCTCCTCGATGATCTTCTCGATGAAGTTCAGAGGCCTGGAAGCTCCTTCAGCTTCCTTCTTTTCTTCTTCCATAAATACCTTCCTTCGCATCTTTCAAAGGATGCTAAGAGTTAATGGATGGAGTTTAACATATTTATCCCCTCTACTGAAAGGTGAGTGCATACAATTAGAAATAAGTTGTGTCTTTGTACCCGGT
>CAVJJV010000165.1:0-7993 GCA_963650055.1 Comamonas kerstersii
AATTTTTCTCCGGAATTTTGATGAAATCACAAGGAATTTTGAAAACCTTATCCCCGTTTGAGCTGCTGCCGGCGCTATTTCCTCCGGCGGCAACAAGATAAGACCGGAATAACCGGTCTTCCTGATAAAAACCCCGGGCCACTCCGGGGAGTCTGAGGGAATGGATAATCTTCACAATGAGCTGAGGTAGCTTTCTGTCTTCGGATATTTCTTCGCAGTGCTCCTGACGATATCTATGCAGGCAGACTCATTTTCCTCCCCCATGTAAAGGTAGAACATCATGGCAAGTATACTGTCGCCGAGAGCATCCTGAGCATCTTCCAGATTCTCGGCTTCAGCTATGTTCTCCTTTATGGATTCCATATCCTCCTTGAAATTCTCCCTGTCCGAAGAAAGCGAGGAATACGTCTTATCGAGTACGTATGCGGCCGCATCCTTGAATTGATCGAATTCACTGTCATTGTTGGTACAGGACAGAACAAGTGCAAGAAGCAGCACAAGTGCAGTCAAAACAATTTTCTTCATATTTTTCCCTTCCTTGATTTGATTCTACGTCATCTTCAGGAGAAAGCAATCCTTCTCCTCTATGGATATGCAGCGCCTCATTATTTATAATGGAGGACATGATTGACCTCTTATATAAGATTTCCACATACATTCTCGCATTCATGCTTTTATTGATGATTGTCCTGATTTCAATTGTCGGTGTCGGGGAAAACGTATTGACGGTGCTTGGATGGATTACAGCCTTCTTCATCGCTTCTTCCATCGTTCTCTTCTTCATCAAGAGAAGAAGGAGCTGAAATGTACTACCAGCTGGACGAGACATGGGTTCCGTTTTCATCGCTCATGCTCAAGCATATATACAACGTACTCCTTATATGCTCGGATTATGACAGATTCATGCTCGAGGAAGACGGAAGGGTCGAGGAGGAACTCTATAAGGAATACACTCAGCTCGGGCTGAGCAATCCTCCGAAGATCACCCACACAAACAGCGAGAAAGAGGCCATGGAGGCTCTGAGAACAGGGCAGTACGACCTCGTCATCTCCATGCTGGATCTGGGATCGGGGAGAGTCGAAGCTCTGGCCGAGGGCGTAAAGACATTCAATCCAGATCTCCCGTTCATTGCTCTCTCTCCTTCTCCCGACCATAGAAAGGCGAAGGTGCTGAAAGGGGAGAACTGTCCTTATATAGACTATCTCTTCTACTGGCTCGGCAACCCGTCTCTCTTTCTTGCAATGATCAAGCTGATCGAGGACGAGATAAATATAGACCACGATACAAAGGAAGCCGACGTGGAGGTCATTCTCTTCGTAGAGGATTCCGTACGCTTCATATCATCCTATCTTCCCGAGTTGTATACTCTCCTCATCAAACAGAACAGATCGTCTATTCTCGAAGCCCTGAATGACTGGGGAATAAAGCTCAGAATGAGGGGAAGGCCCAAGATTGTTCTAGCAAGAAGCTACGACGAAGCCATGACGCTCTACAACAAATACAGAGAGAATATCCTTGGCGTCATAACAGATCTCTCGTTCCCGTCCCCCATCGGAAAGGACAGGGCCGGAGAGCTTCTGACAGAGACTGTCAAAAAGGACAACCCCGAGCTTCCCGTTCTCATCCAGTCCACAGACACATCGGGATGGAAGACAGCAGAGAATGCCGGTGCCGACTTCATATGGAAGCTCTCCCCCGACAGATACATAGAGCTCGGAACATACTTCCGGGACAAATACAACTTCGGTCCCTTCAGATTCATCAACCCCGAAAACGGAGAGACCCTCGCATCAGCCTCCAACATGAAAGAGCTCCAGGAGACAATGATGAAGGTCCCCCTCTCCTCCTTCAAGTACCACGTGAGACGCAATGATTTCTCCCGCTGGCTCAGGGCCCAGTCCCTCTTCTCCCTTGCTACGACTCTCAAGCCCATAACGACGAACAGGGACGACGGAGATGCGGAGAAGACAAGGGAGCTCATATATAAGACGATAAGAAAATTCAGAAAGGACAGAACAAGGGGAAGCATTGCAGAGTTCAAGAGGGAGAACTACGACGAGACCTATCTCTTTACACGTCTCGGGAAGGGCTCCCTCGGAGGAAAAGGCAGGGGGCTGGCTTTCCTTGCAACTGAAATGAAGGCCTCAGGACTGAGTGAGAAGTATCCTGAAGTATATTTATCAATCCCGAAGACCATCGCGATATCTACAGAGGTGTTCGACAAGTTCCTCCTTGTAAACGACTTCTGGCCCGGTGATTTCACATCTCTCAGTGACAATGCCATCCTCGAAACCTTCCTCAGAGCGAAGGTTCCCGAGGACTTCGTTCTCGACATGAAGCGGGTGCTGGAAGTTATCCGCGTCCCGATGTCTGTGCGCTCCTCCTCCCTTCTCGAGGACAGCCACTTCTATCCTTTCGCCGGGGTCTACGAAACATGCATGATTCCTAATACAGGAAGTGACGAGGAGAGACTGGAAGACCTCCTGAATGCAGTCAAGTCCGTCTGGGCATCCACATACCTCTCCAGAGCCAGGGAGTACCTAAAGAGTACAGGACATGCAGTGGAAGAGGAGAAGATGGCGGTGGTGCTGCAGCAGATTACAGGCTCATGGCACTCAGACTACTGGATGCCTAATATCTCTGGTGTGGCAAGGAGCCTCGATTACTACCCGGCAGGAAACAGAAGTGCAGAAGACGGTCTGGGGATGCTTGCCTTCGGAATGGGAAAAACTGTCGTCGACAGCGGAACGGCGTTCCGTTTCTGCCCCACAAAGCCCCAGATTCCCGTAACAACACTCAACGGAAAAGCATCACGGCAGCGCACATTCTATGCCCTCGACAGAAGAGTGAAGTTCAATCCCCTTGATGATATTGACAATCTCAGGGAACTCGATCTCTCCATCGCCCATGAATGGCCGGAGGCTGTAAGAGGGATTATGAGCACGGTCCGTCCCGACGGCTTCATATCCGAGGACCCCCGGGAGACGGGGTTCAAGAGCCTCACATTCAACGGGGTCGTCAAATACGGCATGCTGAAGCTGCCCCAGATCATACACGATATACTGGATCTCGGCTCAAGGACGATGGCAGAGCCTGTGGAGATTGAATTTGCAGTCAATACGGAGCACTCGGAGCGCCCGGACTTCTCCATTCTCCAGCTAAGGCCCATCTCCTCTACAGACAGATTCGAAGATGTTGAAATAACCCCGGATGAGGAGAGAAACGCTCTCATCTACTCACCCCGTCTCATGGGAAACGGGAAGATCGAGAATATAAAAGACATTGTTATCTTCAAGGAAGACAGATTCAAACGAAGCGAGATGGTCGAAATGGCGGGGGAGCTTGAAAGACTCAATGGAGAAAGCACAGAGGAGTATATTCTTGTCGCAGCAGGACGCCTCGGATCCTCCGACAACTGGCTCGGCATACCATGCTCCTGGTCCCAGATTTCGAAAGCCCATGTAATAGTAGAGACCGGTGTCAGGGAACTCCAGGCGGAACCGAGCGAAGGCACACACTTCTTCCAGAATATGACAAGCCTGGGCTGTCTATATCTCACGGTGAACCCTCTGATCGGCAAGGGGACAATCGACTACAGCCGTATCTATTCCCTTCCCGTTGTCATGGAAACGGAACACTTCGTGAGAGTCTCCTCTCCTGTTCCGTTCCTCATAAAGGCTGACGGAAGAGGGGGTAAGGCTGTAATACTCCTCAAGGAGGAATCATGACAGAACTTGCACTCCCTGCAGGAAGTCTCCAGAGCGCACTTACTGCATTCAACAACGGCGCAGATGCCGTCTACTTCGGCCTTAAGGATTTCTCGGCAAGAAAAGGTGCCGTCAATTTCTCCCTCGAGGATCTCTCCAGGATAAGGCGTTACGCCATCGATAACGGAAAGAAGATATATGTCACCGTCAACACCCTCGTCGACGACTTCTCCCTCAAAAGAGTCATTCCTCTACTTGATGTCCTCTCCTTCTATGGAAACGACGGAGTCATAGTCCAGGATTTAGGTATCACGGAGATAATCAGGCACCACTACCCCGGCTTGAAACTCCACGGCTCGACCCAGATGGCAGTCCATACAACAGAGGGAGTCAGGGAGATGAAGGACCTGGGATTCGAGAGAGTTGTCCTGTCGAGGGAACTGACACTCCGGGAGATTGAAAAAATAAGACGGGAGTGCCCCGGCATCGAGCTCAAGGTATTCATCCACGGTGCACTGTGCTACGGTTTTTCCGGACTCTGCTCGGCTTCCCGTCTTAAATGCGGACGCTCGGCAAACGAAGGAGAGTGTGCCCAGATATGCAGAAGCTGGTTCAGGGACGGAAATACAGGCAGAAACGGCTATTTCTTCAGCATGGAGGACCTATGTGTAAAGGAGGAGCTCAAAGCCCTCCGAGACATGGGCATCGACAGCGTCAAGGTTGAAGGACGGCTCAAGAGCCCGGAGTATATTGCAGCCGCGGCACGATACTACAGAGCCGTTCTCGACGACAAAACTCCCACAAAAGAGGATGAAGACGCACTCTATACGACATTTCTCAGAAAGAGCGGCGACGGATACCTCAACTACAGGAAGAACAGGGAAAGTCTTGTCTCCAGCAGCTATCCGGGTCATATGGGCCTATACCTGGGAGCTGTAGTCGACGAGAGGGGAACCGATGCCTTCCTCGAGACAGACGGGAAGCTTGAGAACCACGACGGAATCCAGTACTTTGAAAACAACTCGGGCCTGATGGAAAGCATCAAATCCTCCGCTGTTATCAAACGGAGGACTCCCGGCGGATATATCCTGAAGAAGGATTACAAACAAAAGCTTATCGGAAAGATTATATATAAGATTTCGGACTCGACAAGGCGTGAGAAGACACCGTCTGGAAATATTCCTCTCTACCGTAAGGGAGAGGAGATAAGAGTGGATCTCTACCCTGAGAGGATTGAAGGAACCATCCTCGGAAAGACTGCCGTTACAGAAGTCTCTGTCGAGGAATCGGAAAAGAAGAAGGATATGAAAGAGACTCTCACATCCCTCCTCCTCGAGAGCGGAGACTCTCCCTATACTCTTTCCAGTCTCATCTTCAACAACCACTCCGGAATGGAATACCCTTTTATAAGGCCTTCCGTCCTCAAGGAGTTCAGACGCTCTCTCTATGCCCTCGTTCCGGAAAGAGAGATTACCTCCCCCGTTCTTTACGAGCCGGAGAAAAAAGAAGAATCATTCCTTCTTCCGAGGCGTACACTTCTCGAAGGAGAACTTCCCTGGTCGATGGAGGGAAAGGAAATCGGAGGACGCACATACTTTACATTCCCTCCTGTAACCTTCTCTGAAGAGAAGACCTTCTCAGAAATGCTGGAAGCCGTGAAGGGCAGGAATAACGTAACGATAGGACTCAACAACATCTCGCAGGTGAGATTTGCAAAGAGCCACCCGGAGTTCACATATTTTGCAGATATATACCTCTACCTGTCGAACAGATATGCCCTCTCTCTTCTTACCCGTGAGATACCATCCCTCAAGGCCGGATACCTCTGGTTCGAAAGGAAGGAATACGCACCCTCATGGCCCTTCGAGCCGACTGTGACCGACTATGAGCCCCCGTATTTCATATCACGCTCATGCTACAGGCATGATGCGCTGAATCTCAGCTGCACAGGCTGCAGCGGAAAGGAAGACTATTTCCTCTCACAGGGCAGCGACCATTTCCACCTCAAGATAAGAAACTGCATAACTGTTCTTGAGAAAGAATAGAGAAGTCCATCATTATTGAAGTAAAGAGAACCATGTCTCACCGCCATCTATGACGGCATGGCATTACAGAGCTCCCGGCAGACAGCCGGGTGATAACTCCTCTGAGTATATGCTCTCTTCTCTTCAACCATTCCAGACGATGCGGCATTCCTCCTATCCTACTGTTCCTATCCTGTTGAGGTTTGCCGAATAACGCAGAGCCCTCTGGCTGCTGTCCGTAAGAAGGTACCCGTCATCGACCAGGGAAGCAAGAACCTTTTTCCTGAAATATGTGGACGGCTCGACTCCGGGGAATGAGGCAGTTTCTGCAGCCGTACGGCCTCTTGAATAGCAGTATCCGAGAATATCCCGGTCCCTTTTTTCAAAATCTCTGTCATAGGCATAGACTTCAGGAACAGAGTCGTCACCGAGGACACCATATCTTGACATCAGATTCGGAAGCGTCAGCGTGAACGAACTCTCGTCCGAAGATATGAACGGCTGAAACGAGTCTCCCTTCCTCTGTAATCCTGCTCTATCCTGTCAAAACCGGAACCTTTTGACTCCATGAGCCTTACACAGCATAGAACTAAAGAGATCACCTCGTTTCTCCGCTTTGGAATTATCGAGGAGATGTTCTTCTCCTTCCTGAGTTCAGGCACTCCCAGAAGTGAACCCGGCGAGGTGATTTCAAGTCTGTCCTTAAACATGTTGACCTCAATCTGTCTGCCCGGAATGAAGTAGTTCCTGTGCGCAGGTGCATTGACTATTCCTTCCGTAACGGAGCGTGCAGGGTACGAGAAGATATCTTTTCTGCCCACATCTTCCTTCTTGAAACCGTTGATGGAATGATTCATTACAAAATCCAATGCAGTTCTCAGACACTCGAATATGTTTCCTGTTCATGTTTGTGCAGCATAGACTGAAAGGCTTCCTTTCGTCGTTTCAGGCCAGAGGGTACAGACAAGCTTTGTCCTCTCTCCGTCATAATTATCCCTGAAGAGCTCAGCCCCGCGTGAAAGCCTTCCGTCCTCACTCATAAAGCCGATTGAAACAAGAGCCTTCTCTGTCAGTTCAGAGCCGTTCTTTTCCCGGCACATGTTAAAAAGTGAGGAAAAATCACTCATGGAAAACCGGTTCTCTGTAAAAGCTGAATCGAATGGATTGTTATCACTGAGAAGTACCATATCTCTTATCTCGAGAGGAGAGGCAAGTTCCGTACTCGAATAGTGCCTGATATATATTCCAAGTAGGTTATCCTCATGAAGAGTCACGGGAAGAATACTACTCGGATGAATGTCTATCTTTATTATATATCTTGTGCCGTTTTCATTCGTAATCGGCACTGGATTAAAATCAAACTCAATCTTCGGTTCCACTCTCTCACGAATCTGTCTCCTTATCCTCTGATAAGTCTTATCTACCTCACCTCTATCAAGAGAGATTATCTGGTGCGTGCTGTCATCAACTCCAACATGAACTACCATTTCCAAGCGGTGACTAAGTCGTCCTATGGAATTGGTACTCTGTCATTTGTATTATAGATGGTGTGGACAGAACGGTCGAATTCAAGCTCTTTATCCTTCATTGTCTCAGCCTCCTTTCTTCCGGGGAGTAGAGAGAATTGAGGCTTATTTAGTCAAAATTGCTTTAAATAAATTGTGGTCAACAGCTATTGCGACCACGATTGCTCTTTCCGGAAGCATCTTAAGGTCCTTCCAAAAACAGCATAAATACCACTCAAGCGGGACCCTGACGCAAAGAAGAGACTACCGGCAGGCATCAGCGCCTCTCCGGAAAATTCTTCCCTGCCATAAATCTTTATTCCCCCCGGATTGCAGAATATTTCTACTCCCGTCAAAGTTAGATTATTCTAACTTATAGGAATTTTGAAAACTCTCTCATTTTGACCTTCAAATAGTTATAATCTACTAAGCAGGATTCTGCTCAGCGAGTTGACAGTTTAGGTTTAACGTGGTTAGATACTCATAGATTGAATAATGGGTACTCCATCCCTGTCCGTATATACAGTGAGCTAGTTGATATCAGCTAGCTCAACTTTTTTTGTTCTTTGACGTACTAAAATATTTTATTCCATCTAAAAAAGATAATTCACTCTTCAGCTTCTTTCTCTCTCTTCTCGACATCAGAGAGGAAATATCTCCAGAGAGCATCGGAGGGGGGCGGCGCAACGACAGTCAGATTCTCTTTTCTAACAGGGTGGATGAAGCTGATTTTTCTTGCATGGAGTGATATTCCCC
>CAVJJV010000166.1:0-9103 GCA_963650055.1 Comamonas kerstersii
GGTATGTGTATAATCTGTAAACAAATCTACGGAAAAATGTATTTAAGACGGCTCGGAGGTCCGCTGAAGAACATGTTAGAACACAAAAAAGGTGCCATAGAGACCGTTTTCGGTTTCTTCAGAACATTTCTGTATTGGAGTTATGCTTCCTTCTTTTCCTTTTCTTCGAGGATCTCCTGTCTTCTTTCCTTTGCAAGCTTCATGAGTGCGGAGAGCGCGTTTCTCGCCTTTGTAGCAGAACTCTTTACTCCCTTTTCTGTGAATTTCTCGTTCTCCGTCAGATATATTTCAACCTGTTTCCTGATTTCATCATGTACAGACATCATTTATGCTCCTTTTTTTGATGTTGATTTCATGATAACACAACAAAAAACGTCTGCAGTATTCAATCGTCAGACCGGATCTCCCTTCCATATGAATTTCTTCCCTCTCATGCGTGTATAGACGCTGTGAAGATACATCGCACAGATAAATGTGATGGAAAGTACTCCGGAGAGACTCGTGGAGGTACGGAACTTGAGTTTCTTTCCTGCCCAGAACCAGCCCAGGTTAAGGAAGAGCCATCCCAGAAGCAGCCTGTATAGATTCTGTGTCTCGCCATATATCAGGAATAGGGGGGTTAGAAGCGGTGCATATGATATCGTGAGAAGGAAGATGACGGCTACGATGAGAATGGAGAACATCCAGACTGAAGGCGGAAATACTCCGGCAAGGGACCTCTCTATTCCCCTGAAGGCATCGGGACCTGTTTCATACATCCTGCATGAGACATCATTGCTCAGTGTCGTGAAGATGTATTTCTTCTTCTTTTTCATGAATGCCTTGATGATTCCTATGTCATCGCAGATCTGGTCTCCGAGTACAGAGTAGCCGCCGACCTCTTCGTAGGCTGAACGCCTCATCATTATGAACTGTCCGATTCCTATTGCAAAGGAGGAGAGGTGGAGGGTGTTGAATATGAAATGGGGGATGCAGACATTCGAGAAGACCATGCTGGCCGTGATGGTGCGTGCAAAATAGGATGATGAATACTCTGCAGGAAATCCCGAGAGAATATCGGCTTTGTCACTTTCGATGATCTTCAAAGCATTGAGTACACTCCTGGGACCGTGGGTGGTGTCGGCATCGGTGCAGAGCAGAAACTTTCCGTGTGCATGTGGAATGAGATTGAGCATGGCATTCATCTTTCCGTGGCTGCAGTATCGCTTCTCTCCTGTTTTATATCCCCTGACCCTGTTGTCCTTCTCCTCGTACTCTCTGATTATCTCCCACGTTCTATCGGTCGATCTGTCGTCGATGACGAGAATCTCGATGTTTCTGTATTCCTGGTGGATCATGCTCTCGAGAAGAGACGGAAGGTTATCCTCTTCATTTCTTGCGGGGATGATTATAGAGACAAGCGGATTGTCCTTGAGCCTGTATTTCCTCCCGCGCTTGTTTACATGGTAGAATCTGAGTTCGTTGAGGGCGGTGCAGAGCAGAAGCCATGAGCCTGCAGCCAGAACTATATATGCTGTAACAGTCAGAAATATATTCACTTGTTATCAAGTTTCTCCTTCAGTTCAAGAAGTGTAGTCTCCCCCGAATATATCCCGAGGGCGGCATCGAGGTATTCCCTGCTTGTACTATAATCATGCCGGTTAAAGTATGCCGTGGCAAGAGCCCCGTAGAGTGAATATCTGTCGGCTTCGCTCAATGTGTTCTCAATGCCGAGGAGCGGCAGCAGGATTTTTATGGCGTTCTTGTTCGAACCACCTGCTATCTGCGGGGTGTATATGAGTCTCCAGGCATTCATCAACACTACATATATCTCATCGGGGTAGTCCGAATAGAGTTTCTTCGTAGCCGAGGAGTTCTCCATTCCCGTGAACATGTCCTTTGTTATGTAGTATTCGGCACTGATGAGGTCGACCGATGTGATATCATAGAGGACACCTGATGTCTCTTCTGCGTTTTCAAAGGCATCCCTCTCCCTTTCAAGGTGGACAAGTGCATTCTCACTGCGGCCGTTGTCCATATGATAGCGGACCATGTTGTATTCGGCGCGTGCCTTTTCGATGTTCGTTATGTCACCTGAAATATATTTATTGTAGAGGCTCTCGACTTCGTTCTGTCCCTTATTGTCCTTGACGGACTTGTAGAGTGCCCGCCAGTCCGTGTTGTTGTCATAGACTGAATAGCTGTCGGTGTAGGCAGCAAGGGTGAGGGAGACTGCCGCGAGCATAAGAAGGATAGTAATTATTCTTTTCACTGAACCACCTAAATGTATTTTATGTCGGAAAGTTTACGGATTATATATCCCTTCTTCAGAGGGAGCTCCGTCTTTATATATCCCTTCTTCATATGGTCAATCTGAAGAAGCGGAAACCTGTTCTCGTCGAGGAGGGTGAAAGCCCTGTCCGTCAGAAGCGGAACCTCGGGGCCGATGAACTCGAGTTCGTCTCCTCTCTGTATGTGGTTTTTACAGTTGAGTGTATAGACTCCCTTTTCCACCTCATCTCCGATGGACCCGAGGAATGTGTAGTTACGCTCGTAGCCGTAGCTTGTAGGCCTCGAGACATCGTCGCTCTTCGTCTCGAAAGCCGATGAAGAGAAGAAGAATCCCGTCGTGAACTCCCTGTGCGAGACGTCGAAGATGTCTTTCTTGAAGCTGTCCAGGTCAGGGTCTTCATCAATTGCCTTTCTGTAGGCTCTTGTGACGACTGCAACATAGTAGATGCTCTTCATTCTTCCCTCTATCTTCAGCGAATCGAGTCCTGCATCCTTCAGCTCCTTTACATGGTCGATCATGCAGAGGTCCTTCGAGGAGAGAATCGCCGTGTAGCCGTCCTTCTCTTCAACGGGGAAATAATGTCCCTTTCTCTCTTCTTCCTCAATGGCATAGTGAAGGCGGTAGTTCCATCTGCATGTGTGGGAGCAGTCACCTCTGTTGGCACTTCTTCCCGTAAGTGCGGAGGAAAGAATGCAGCGCCCGGAGTAGGCCATGCACATTGCGCCGTGGACAAAGGCTTCAAGTTCGAGTTCGGGAACCCTGTCCTTTATCCGTTTGATGTCATCAAGGGATGCTTCACGTCCCAGAATCACTCTCCTGAAGCCCATTGAATGGTACATCCTTGCACTCTCGGAGTTGATGCAGCTCGCCTGGGTCGAGAGGTGGAGTTCCTTATCGGGAAAATACTTCTGGAAGAATGGGACTGTGCCTATATCGCTTACGATGAAGGCATCGAAGGGCCAGAGTGCGATTTCGTCCTTCATCGATTCCAGCTCTTCAATCTGGTTCTGCCTGAAGAGTATGTTCATCGTGCAGTATAGCTTCTTTCCGCTCTCCGCCTTGATTGCACGTACCTTCTCCAGTTCATCTTCGGGGAAATTCCCTGCATTGGCCCTCAGCGAGAATTTAGTCAGCCCCATGTAGGCTGCATCCGCGCCGTAGTTGAATGCCGTTTCAAGTTTTTCATAGTTCCCGGCCGGGGAGAGTAGTTCTATTGCCACCTGAATGCCCTCGAGAAGGCTTCGGCCTGGAGTGTGAGCTGACTTGCCTTCTCCTCCTCTTCCTTCTCCATATTGTCTTTCATTATTCTTTCCAGCTCTTCGCTGCCGAGTCTCGATGTGGTCTCACGGGGGAATGCAACGGCAATGACGTCGAGGATTGTCGATACTGTATGGAAAACAATATCGCCCTTGACTTCATCGTCGAGTTTCTCGAGGTCGCGTCTGTTGTCCTCGGGGATGATGATCTCCTTTATGGAGTTTCTTCTTGCACCGAGAATTTTCTCTCTGAGTCCTCCGATGGCATCGACCCTGCCGGTGAGTGTAAGCTCCCCCGTCATTGCAAGTTTCTCCTTCACCGGGAGATTCCTGTACATGCTCCAGAGTGCACAGAAGAGTGTTATTCCCGCACTCGGCCCGTCTTTCGGTACGGCACCTTCCGGACAGTGGAGATGAACGGAGTTCTTCTGGAAGAATGTCATGTCGAGTCCCCTGAGGTAGGCCTCGTGCTTGACGGACGACCATGCAATCGATACCGATTCCTTCATGACGTCCCCGAGCTGTCCCGTTATCTTGAGGTCTCCCTTCTCCGGAATCGATACAGCCTCTACGGGAATTACGTCTCCTCCGAATTGAGTCCATGCAAGTCCCATCGCCATTCCTATGCTGTCTGCAACTGTAATCCTGTCTCCCGGAAATACCGGAAGCCCCAGATATGACTGTAAATCCTTCGCTCTGACCTTTACCGGTTTCGCATCTTCTCCCTCTGGAGTCTCGAGAATCTTCAATGCAGCCTTTCTCATGATTCTGTCAAGCTCGTTTCTGAACTGTCTGACTCCGGCTTCCCTTGCATATTCCTCTGCAATGCGGGAGAGAGCATTGTCTTCAATCCTGAACTCCTTCTTCGTCAGCCCGTTCTTCTTCAGAAGGGCCGGAACAAGATAATCCTTTCCTATGTGGAGCTTCTCATCCGGGGTATAACCGCTCATTTCGATTATCTCCATCCTGTCATAGAGCGGACGCGGGATATTCGAGAGGTCATTGGCCGTGACGATAAAGAGAACATGCGAGAGATCGTACGGAAGATCGAGGTAGAAGTCCCTGTAGGCTGAATTCTGCTCCGGGTCGAGTACCTCCAGCATTGCACTTGCCGGATCCCCGCGGTAGCTGTCACCCATTTTGTCGATTTCATCTATGAGAATGACGGGATCGACTGTCTTGACGGTCTTCATGGCCTGGATGAGCTTGCCGGGCATTGCTCCGACATAGGTTCTCCTGTGTCCCTTGATTTCGGCTTCGTCCCTCATGCCTCCCACACTGAAGCGGTAGAACTTCCTTCCGAGGGCTGCTGCAATCGATGAGCCGACACTTGTCTTTCCGACACCCGGAGGGCCTGCAAGGCATATGACCGCACCTTTGCTTGTTGCGGCCTTGAGCCGTGATGCAAGGAACTCGACGATGCGGTCCTTCACCTCCTTCATCCCGTAGTGGTCCTTCTCGAGTTTCTCCCTGACGGATACTATGGAATACTCAGGAGCCTTTTCCTCGAACGAGAATGGAAGATCGAGTATGGTCTCTACATAGACCTTCGAGAGGGTGTATTCGGGACTCATCGTGTCGAGTGAGTTGAGCTTCTCGAGCTCCTTGTCGACGACCTCCCTGTACTGGGGCGGAAGCTCCTTTGCCGCTGCAAGCGAGAAGATATCCAAAGAGGCTCCGGGCCCCTCGCCCTTGAAGGAGCCGAGTTCGGCATTGAGGGCCTTGATCTGCTCTCTGATTATCGCCTCCCTGTTTCTGTTCTTGACCCTGTTGATGAATTCCTGCTTTACCTGCTCCTCCTTCTCGAGAATCTCCTTCTCGCTTGAAATGTAGGATGTGAGGGATGTGATTCTCTTCTTGGGGTCGGTTTCCTCGAGAACCTCCTCCAGAAATTCCCTCGGGGCCGAGACCAGCGCCGATGCGGCGTACCAGCATACAGCTTCCGGATTGTCGAAATTGGCTATGTTGACTTCCGTTATGAAATTGAACACCTGGGACTTGTTCAGCGACATCACCAGGTCCTTGAGAATCCTTGTATAGGGCTGTAGCACCTTCTGCGACACCGGCTTGTCATGGAGTGTCTCGGCATCGGCCGTAAGGACCTCTCCTGTTCTGTAAGAAAGTACCTGCATTCTTTTGACTGTCGTAGTAAAGAGATGTATGCAGTTGTTGGGCAGTCTTATGTACTTGGTGATCTTAACAAGGGTTCCGATCTGCCTGAGAGAGCTCATCTCCCCGCCGTCCGAAAGAACAGCAAGGAAATATCCGTCGTGCTCGATCACCCAGTTGACCGTTCTCACGTCATCGGGGCGTGCAATCATCAGCGTTGTGAGCGTTTCGGGAAAGAGAGGCCTCTCCAGAATCGGCAGCACAGGAACATCTGTAATTGTTTCGAGTGTATATTTGTCTTCCATCAGTTTTCCTCAATCAAGAGATAATATAATAGCAAAAAAGAAAATCGTAAGGAAGGCGGGACCGAAAGTTTGAATAATCGGGGTATTTTCAGTTGATGGGCGTTAAAATTGTTGCATTTTGTTGCAGATGTGTTATCCTCTCTCAAAAGGAAGTTAGAAATGGACGGAAAACTGATTGTAATAGCAATAGGTGGAAATTCTTTAATCGAAGATAGCAGACACGTAACAGTGAAGAGCCAGTATGATGCTGCAAACAAGACGGCTATGCATATAGCAAGACTTGTCAAGGCGGGAAACAGAGTCGTCATAGCACACGGCAACGGTCCCCAGGTCGGATATATTCTCAGGAGAGCCGAACTTGCTTCAAGCGAGCTTCACACTGTCCCCCTCGACAGCTGTGTTGCAGATACCCAGGGTGCCATCGGCTACCAGCTCCAGATGGCTCTCGACAACCAGATGGCGAAGGACGGACTGAGGAAGAATATAGCAACTGTAGTCACACAGGTTGAAGTCAAAGACGATGACCCCTCGTTCAGAAAGCCTACTAAGCCCATCGGATCATTCATGAGTGAGGAAGTTGCTCTCGAGCACAGGGAGAAGGATAACTGGAATGTAGTGGAGGATGCAGGAAGAGGATGGAGAAGGGTGGTCGCATCCCCCAAACCCGTATCGATCATCGAACTCGATACCATAAAGTGTCTCCTCGACAACGGTATAATCGTAATTGCAGCAGGCGGCGGCGGAATTCCTGTCGTCAAGGCTGAAGACGGAACTCTTACGGGAAGGGAGGCCGTCATCGACAAGGACCTTGCAGCTGCAATGCTTGCAAAGGATCTCAATGCCGACATGTTCGTCATTTCTACCGCTGTACCCAAGGTATGTCTGAACTTCGGAAAGTCCGATCAGAAGACCCTTGACGAGATGAGCACAGCCGAGGCCGAGGAGTATATGGCCCAGGGACATTTCGCACCCGGTTCGATGCTTCCGAAGATCCAGGCTCTCACGGATTTTGTCAAATCAACGGGGAATACCGGTATCGTAACAGACCCGGAGAACCTCTACGATGCAGTATACGGAACAATGGGAACAAAGGTGGTGAAAGGTTAATCTCTCTTTCTCTTGAGAAAACAGGGAAGGGCTTCTGCCGAGTACAGTATGACGGCTGTGACGGCGGGGGCCCATATTTTTTGTATGAGAACGGAGGAGAGAATAAGTCTGAGTGCTATGACCACAAGGCACATGAGTAGCATCACAAGTCCCGTTACTGCAATTTTTTTCCTCGCATTTCTCTCTCTCTTCTTTTTGAGGGATGCAAAGTGGAGAACCGCACTCACGAGGCACACCGGTGATATTAAAAATACATTGAGATTGGAGTGGGTGACATAATGTATCGTGAAGAGCTCGAAGAAGATCAGCACGAGACTCATGATACCGAATATAGTGAATACAATCCCCAGTATGATGTCCCATATCTTATGATTGCCGAAACGGAAGGCCAGAAAGGATATTGAGGCAAGAACAAGACCGAATATGAATGAATAAAGGGGAAGCGACCACTTCTGGGGAGTGGGCTTCCTGTTCTTTGTCGTATATATTATCTCACTTTCCGTATTCTGGTATTCCTCTATCGCCTTTTCGAGGTTGGAGGGAAGATAGCACTCCTCCCAGCCTGTTATCTCTCTGTCCACATCCGGCCCCAGCATGTAGTTGATGACCCAGCTTGAGAAGAAGGTCGAGCGGGAGAGATGCCTTGTGACTCCGTATCGGATGGACTCGGTACTTTCCCTGTTTCTGAGGAATGTCTCGAACTCTCCTCCCGTTGCATATGAGTAGATATCTCTCAGCCTCGTTGCACAGTTGTCGTTGAAGTAATCATAGAGGTATGTTCTGTTCTCCTCCTCCGTGTTGTATACAAGAAAGGAGAAGAGGGCCTTCTTCTGGTCGTTTGTGAGATCTAGTTCCAGGAGGGATACACTTCTGTCGTCCTCTATGAGACTCTCTATTCTGTATGCGGCATAGGTTTCCCATACCTGGTAGTAGAGTTTTCCGACTATGAAGTTGGGAATGAATGTATCGTCGAATGTGAAGATGCCGAAGTCGAAGCCTATTGCCGGGTACCCGTCCCTTTCGATGACGAAGGCCGAGTGTCCGAAGTTCTCCCATATGGCAGAGCCCTCACCGCCGGTAAGGAGGTAGATTTTCATATTCTCGTAGTAGCTTTCCTCTTCCTCTGTCACCTTCTCCGCTTTGAAGAGTGCAAGTTCCTCCTGAGACGAAAAGAGATTGTCCCTGATTTCTATTTTTGCACTGAGAGTGGATAAAACGAATAGTATGAGAAGCAGAGAGAGAAAACGTTTCATGCCCTAATGATAATAGCATCTTCCATTAACGGAAAGTATGCGCCCCTTCATTTTTCTTTTCACCTCTTTGTGTTATATTTCCCCTATGGACCGTGACTTCAAGACGCTGGGAATTATAGTAAGGAAAGAGAATACAGGGGAGAGAAACAGCCGCCTGACTTTTCTCACTCCCGATATGGGGCTGATGTCGGTCACGGCATTCGGAGCGGGAAGGGGGGCTGGAAGTGCGAGAGCACCACTCTACGGAGAAGGAGTCTTCTCTCTCGAGAGAAAAAACGGTAATACTGTTTATCTCAAGGATACCCAGATAATAAGCACCCATGACTCCGTCTCTTCCTCATTAGATACTATAGGGTGGGTGAGTCTCTTCAGCGAGCTTATAATCAAGAGCCGCACGGCAGACAGTCGGATATACAGGTTGTATACATCTGTTCTCGACAACGCTGACGATGATAATATAAATAAATGTGCAGTCTATTTTCTGACACACTTTCTTCTTTTAGAGGGAATGAGCGGAGACTGGGAGACCTGCCCTGCATGCGGGAAGAGATATGAAGAGGACGAGATACTCGGCTTCAATACAATTGCAGCAGGTGCTTCGTGTTCTTCCTGTGACACACTCTCCTCGTCTCTCATCCTTCCACCGAATGCAAGAAGGTATGTCATGAAGGTGTCCCGTGTCGATATAGAAGAAGCGCTCGGCTACTCCATAGGACAGGATTTCGTGAGGCGTATAAGCCGGTATCTATTAAGGTCCCTCGAGTATGTGTTCCCCGCAAAGTTGATGACAATAGAGTCGGG
>CAVJJV010000167.1:0-3504 GCA_963650055.1 Comamonas kerstersii
CGATTTGCGTTTTGAGTGTCTTTGGATTAGGATTTATAGTTGGAATCTTAGGAGGATATTGTGTTAAGAGGAATCACATTCAGAAAGGGAGGTATCCACCCGGAAGACAAGAAATCACTCTCCAGGGATAAGAGAATAGAAAGACTTCCCGTCCCTCAGGAATTAACGGTATCGCTCTCGCAGCATATAGGTGCTCCGGCAGAGCTTATCGTCCAGAAGGGGGACAGGGTTACGCGCGGCCAGATGATTGCACGTGCCCAGTCTTTTGTCTCGGCACCGGTACACTCTCCCGTCGACGGCACCGTCAAGGAGCTGAAGAAGGTAGTTCTGGCAACATCGAATGTTGTGGATGCCGTTGTAATCACTGCAGACGCAGAGCAGAAGACAGAGTTCAACGAACGCTTTGAATGGAGAGACAAGGATAAGGAAGCTCTTTCTTCAATGGTGCGTGATAGCGGCATCGTCGGCATGGGCGGCGCAACCTTCCCCACAAGCGTGAAGTTTGCAGTGAAAGACAGAAAGGTCGAGTACCTTGTAATCAATGGTGTTGAATGTGAACCCTATCTTACATGTGACTACCGGCTGATGATGGAGAGACCCGAGGCTGTCATCGAGGGAATCTCGATTACGGCGAAGATTCTCAATCCGGAGAAGATCGTCATTGCAGTCGAGGAGAACAAGAAGGATGCGGCACTCCTGTTGGAGGAGACTGCAGGGAAAATGGGCGTGGAGCTCACTGTCGCCCTCATGAAGATGAAGTATCCCCAGGGAGACGAGAAGCAGCTTCTTGCAGCCATAACGAAGAGGGAGATTCCTTCCGGAAAGCTTCCGTTAGATATAGGGTGCATCGTATGCTCGGTATCATCAATCAATGCAATCTTCGAAGCCGTTGTATATCATAAGCCGCTCTTCGAGAGAATAGTGACGGTCTCTGGAGAGTGCATCAGGGAGCCGAAGAATCTCATAGTACCTGTGGGTACGTCATTCGAGACTCTCTTCAACTACTGCAGCGGCGACATGGAGAGTACCGAAGAGCTTATTGCGGGAGGCCCGATGATGGGCTTCGGTATGGCCGATTTATCATCTCCCACCACGAAGGGAAACAACGGCCTTCTTGCCGTGAAAAGCGTGAAGAAGAACCATGTATACCCGTGCATGCACTGCGGAAAGTGCGCCCAGCACTGTCCGATGAAACTTACACCCAACAACATGTACCGCTACATAACCCACGGAATGTACAAGGAGGCTATGGACATAGGCCTCATGGACTGCAAGGAATGCGGCTGCTGTGCATACTCATGTCCGTCGGGACTGGACCTCGTCCAGGCATTCAAACTGGGTAAGAAACTGGGGAGGAACGCCAGATGATTAAAGTTAAGGTCAGCCCTCATATACACGATACAATGCGTACGGACAAGGCTATGCTCTATGTTGTGATTGCACTTCTTCCCTCGGCTCTGTGGGGATGTGTGATGTTCGGCCTCAGTGCCCTTGTCGTACTTCTTCTCTCGGTAGGATCCTCGCTCCTTACGGAGTATCTCTTAAATAAGATAAGCCATGAGGATACACTTATGGACGGATCTGCTCTTGTCACGGGACTTCTTGTCGGAATGAACCTCTCCTCGTCCGTTCCGCTCTATATCCCCATTATCGCCTCGGCATTCGCAATCGGGGTGTGCAAGTGGACATTCGGAGGGCTCGGCTGCAACTGGGCCAACCCGGCTATAGCGGGAAGAGCCTTCGTCTTCTTCTCATTCTCGTCCCAGATGTCCGTATTCACCCTCCCGTGGGTCTTCAACAAGACGGCGGAGCTTACCGCGGGTGCGACACCGATGTCTGCACTCAAGATGGAGCTTGGAAGCGGTCTTACTTCCTATGAGGTATTGAGGAATGCGGGCTATCCGTTGACATCCTTTGCCGGGAAGATAGGTTCCGCTCTCAATATAAATCCGTATGCAGTCGATGAGTTCTTCGGCTTTGCAAGCGGATCTATCGGAGAGCTCAGCGCGCTTCTTCTGATAGCGGGAGGAATTTTCCTCATCGTAAAGAGAGTAATCACATGGTACGTTCCCGTCTTCTTCATCGGCTCGTTTGCTTTCCTGACATGGGTTTTCGGAGGTCTTGCAGTAGGTACCGGGCTCTTTACAGGAGAGGTGCTCATCAGTGTATTCTCCGGCGGTCTACTCCTCGGCGCCATCTTCATGGCCACCGACTGGGTGACGAGCCCCAATACCCCCAAAGGCGAGATCATCTATGCCTTCGGATGCGGTTTCTTCACATTCATCATCCGTTACTTCGGTTCTCTTCCGGAGGGAGTATCACTTGCAATCCTCTTGATGAACATGGTTACTCCGACCATCGACAAATTCGTCAAGCGTAAGAAGTTCGGATACGTAAAGCCTGTCAAAGCGGCTAAGGGGGAAGTGAAATGAAGACTATAGCTAAAAAGGGACTTGTTCTATTTCTTATCTGTGCCGTCTGCGCCGCCCTCTGCGCATGGGTCAACTCATTTACCTATCCGGTTATCCAGGAGAATGTCGCAAAGGCCAACAGGGAGGCTCTCGAAGCTGTAAGCGGAGGCCTGGATATCGGAGAGACGATTGCGGTTGACGACAGCGACACCGTCAGGGAGATTACGGAACTCTCGAGAGAGGGAAAGACCTGCGGCTACGTACTCCAGCTTGAAGGAAAAGGTTACGGTGGACTCTTTACAATCATCGCTTCCTATGACACTTCAGGCGCCCTCATCAAGGCGAAGATGACAGAGGACAGCGAGACTGCGGGGCTGGGAAAGAATGCCGAGAACGACTGGTACATGGATCTCTTCACAGGGATGGGGGACACAGTCTCCTTCCCGAGCGGGAAGAGCGAACTGGGCGAGAGCGACAAGGCTCTTGTCAGCGGCGCATCGTTCACATTCAGAGCTGTCAGCTCGACGCTGAAGAGCGGCAGCGAATACGTAAAGGAGAGATAGTCTATGAGTCATATGAAAGAATTGACTAAAGGTATCTGGAAAGAGAACCCCATATTCATAATCATGCTCGGAATGTGTCCGACACTGGCCGTGTCGACACAGGTTTCGAATGCAATCGGAATGGGACTGGGTGTCATATTCGTTCTCACAGGCTCGAATATCTTCATCTCGGCTCTCAAGAAGGTTATCCCGGATTCCATAAGAATCCCGGCATACATCGTTATCATCGCATCCTTCGTCACGATACTCGAGATGGTGATGCATGCATATCTTCCGGCCCTCTACGAGGCACTCGGAATATATCTCTCGCTCATCGTCGTAAACTGTATCATCCTGGGACGTGCCGAGGCGTTTGCCAACAAGAACAGCGTCCTCGACAGCGCCCTTGACGGCATCGGCATGGGAATCGGCTTCACGCTCGGCCTTATATTCATCGCCCTCATCAGAGAGGTGATCGGCAACGGAACGATTACACTCTTTGCGGTAGGTGACTGGGACGGAGTTATCAGGATACCCGGACTCTCCTCGTC
>CAVJJV010000167.1:3514-6713 GCA_963650055.1 Comamonas kerstersii
TCTCCCATGAGAGTCATATCGGTCAGTGCGGGAGCCCTTCTTGTGATGGGTTATCTCAAGGCTTTCTTCATCTGGAAGCAGGCACATGACGGGGAAAAAGGAGGAGAAGCAAAATGAGTTATTTCGGAATTCTCGTTGCATACATATTCGTAAACAACTTCATTCTTGTTAAGTTCATGGGGCTCTGTGCCTTCATAGGAGTCAGCAAGAATCCTTCCTCCGCAATCGGAATGGGGGTTGCGGTAACATTCGTCACAAGTGTGACAAGTGTCTTCTGCTGGGTTATCTACTACGGCCTTCTGGTGCCGTTCGGACTGGAGTACATGAAGACCATCGCCTTCATACTCGCCATCGCGGCTCTTGTACAGTTTGTAGAGATGGTCATCAAGAAGTTCAGCCCCGCGCTCTACAAGGCACTGGGAATCTACCTTCCCCTCATCACTACGAACTGTGCCGTCCTCGGTATTGCCATCATCAACATCGATGAGGGACACAATCTTCTTCAGTCGTTCGTGGCAGGTGCCGCTGCAGGAATAGGATTCACGCTTGCAATCGTGCTCATGTCGAATATAAGAGAGCGTCTCTCCCTCGTTCCTGTAAGGAAGTGGTTCAGGGAGGTCCCGATTACATTCATCTCCGCCTCGATAATGGCTCTTGCCTTCATGGCGTTCGATTCGACACTCTTGATTAATCTCAAGCTGGCATAAGGGGAGGGAAAGATGATTAACATTTTATATGCATTCGGAGTTCTCTCCGTTCTCGGCCTTTTATTGGGGGTGGGTCTCTCCATAGCGGAGAAAAAGCTTGCAGTAAAGAAGGATGAAAGACTCGAAGAGCTCGAGGCAATCATGCCAGGAGCCAACTGCGGCGGCTGCGGCTTTGCAGGCTGTTCGGCCTATGCCGATGCCGTCAACAGCGGGACCGCCAGGCCCGGACTCTGCCAGCCGGGAGGAAGCGAGCTTGCAGAGAAAATGTCACAGATTGTCGGTGTCGAAGCCGAGGAGAAGGAGAGAATGGTTGCATTCGTCTTCTGCCGCGGTAACGAAAGCGTGACGAAGAAGGCCTACGAGTATGAGGGTATGACGGATTGTAATGCACTCAATCTTCTCTTCGGCGGGGACAACGGGTGCAAGGAAGGGTGCCTCAGACTCGGCTCCTGTATGTCGGTATGCCCGAAAGAGGCTATCTACAGGGACAAGGACGGTGCGATTGTCGTCGACAGGGAGAAATGTATAGGCTGCGGTGCTTGCACTCGCGTGTGTCCTAAGGGTACTATAAAGCTCATCCCGTATTCGGCGGAATATGTGGTTGCATGTTCCAACCACCAGAGCGGAGCAAAGGCGAAGTCAGTATGTTCCGCAGCCTGCATCGGGTGTAGGATATGTGAGGTCAAAGTCGAGGATTCTCCATTCAGAGTTGAGTCCTTCCTCTCTCACAATGACTTTGGAAAGGACCAGAAGAATGCACCTCTGGCATGTGAAAAGTGCCCGCAGAAGTGTATTCTGAAGATATAGGAGAAAAGGAGATAGAAGATGAAGGTGGCACTGGGACTATATACCACGCTCTACAGCGCGCCTTCATCTCTCTTCGACAGGACTCTCTCCCTTGTCTATGAGCCGATTCTCTCGTACATGTACAACAAGCCGGGAAATCATTTGGCTCTCTATCAGTCATCGATGATGATGAAGCACCTCAAGAGGGAGAGACAGGAGTACAAGACTCTCATTGCCCTCTTCATGAAGCGCGGGGATATAGAACCCATTACAGGCTCATGGAGCGAGAGTGTTCTCTCCCTCCTTCCTCCGAAGGACAGGGGAAGCCAGATCGAGAAGCTCACAAGCGAGATAAGGCACGAGTACGGTCTTCTTCCCGAGACAGCATTCTTCTACGGCGAGGTGTGGCAGCCTTATTACATAACTCTCCTCAATAATGCAGGTATAGACAACGTTGTGATTGCAGGTGAGCCTTCAGCCTCTCCCGGGGAGTCTTCTCCCTTCGTCATGAACGAACTGGGAAAGAGGGTGAATATTTATCCCTTCTCAGATTCTGCCGCAGCGGCCGTGAGGGAGTATGCGGAGGGGAAAACAGACTACCAGAGCCTCCGCAGCCGCATCCTCACGATAATCCATGAAAGCAACGGGGACACCCCGATATTCCTCAATATAGACCAGCTTGTCTTCGGTTCTCAAAGAGAGAACAGCTCGATTAAACCCGGCAATCTCGTATGTGATATCTTCGACAGATTCCAGACAGTACCCGTCACTTCCATTCTTCCCTCCCGTAACGGATACCTCCAGCAGGGATGGTACGGAAGGGACAGCTTTACATACTCACTTCAGACGGTGAACTCTCTCTTTGTGCGTAATGCCTCTTTCAGGTATCTATACAACAGATACATATCGACAGCGGAGAGTGCGCAGCTGAGGAACAACCGTTTTCTCAAGAAGGATGTGACGACGGCACTCTTCAATACCTCTCTGGGTACTCTTTTCATCCATGACTCCGAACTCTCTCCGATGCGTTATTCTTCGCACAGGGCCTTCTGGCAGGCATTGATTGATGCCGAGAACTGCTTCCGCCGCTATACCGACGGTCCCTCGATCAGGGAGTGCGACTACGAGGAGTGCGGGAAGATGTCCCAGGTCATGTCGAATAAGTCATATCTTGCAGTAATATCTCCTCTCGGAGGATCTGTGAGCGAGTTCGACTATCTTCCCCTCTCCGTCAACTATTTCGACACCCGTCCGGCTTTCAGGGAGGATGATTATTCCTCCTCTCTCAAAAAGTCATTCGAAGACACCATTACCGTCAACGGAGAGGAGTGGAGTACATCGTCACTCGTCTTTACGCCCGAGATTGTCGACAAGAAGCGCTCGGAGATAGTCATGACACCGCCCTCCGGCTCGCTGCCGTTTCTACTCTCGAAGCGCTACAAGCTCAAGACCAATACATTCACACTCGACTCGACGCTCTCTCCGGTAAAGGGAGGAAAGCTCTCCGGCTCCTACCGTGTCTCGATATATCTAACGTTCCCGGACGGAGTTCTTCTTCTTCCCGAGCAGCGTATGGATATGATGGCGAAGGGGAGTGTGGAGGCGAAAACAGTGAAGTACGGCTCGAAGGAGGCGGGGGCTTCGCTTGTTGTTTCCTCCGTGGAGGCGTTCAAACTCACCGAGGAGAACAGTACGGTCTCCTTCGA
>CAVJJV010000168.1:0-859 GCA_963650055.1 Comamonas kerstersii
GGGTGCTGCAGCCCAGATCAGGGGAATCTGCAGCCGCTACAAGGGGGAAGAGACTCCCCTGATGATGATTCTCAGTGATATCCAGAAGGAGTACGGTTATATTCCGCTTGAAGTCCAGGAGATAGTAAGTGAAGAGACAGGAATCAGTGTTGCCGAAATCTACGGTGTTGTTACGTTCTACTCGTTCTTTTCTCTGAAGCCCAAAGGAAAGTACGTCATAGGCTGCTGTCTCGGGACGGCATGCTACGTAAAGGGGGCTCAGCTTGTACTCGAGAAGTTCTCAGAGCTGTTGGGAATAAAGGCAGGAGAAACTACTCCGGACTGCCTCTTTACTCTTGATGCCTTGAGGTGTCTCGGGGCATGCGGAATTGCACCGGCGGTCTCCATCAACGGTAAGGTCTACCCCAAGGTTGATGCCACCCAGGTCGAGAAGATTGTCGAAGACATATTGCTGATGGAGGCGGAGACGAAGTATGAGAATTAATTCATTTGAAGAGCTTGATAGAATCCGCGAGGAGAAATCTGCGCTTCTCGAGGGGAAACTCAAGGGAAAGGATAATAAGCGCAGCGTCGTCATCTGCGGGGGAACGGGATGTATCTCCTCGAACTCACACAATATTCTCGAGAGATTCGAGACTCTGGTTAAGGAGAAGAATCTTGGCGATAGGGTATCCGTCAACCAGGTTGGATGCTTCGGCTTCTGCTCCCAGGGGCCATTTGTGAAGATATTTCCTGAAGACACTCTCTATCATGCTGTAAAGGTTGAGGATGTTGATGAGATTGTCGAAAAAGATCTCATTAAGGGGGAGATATTCGAGAGACTCTTGTATGTGGACCCTGCTACCGGCGAGAAGATCAC
>CAVJJV010000168.1:903-4052 GCA_963650055.1 Comamonas kerstersii
AGGATGATATAAACTTCTATAAGAAGCAGCACCGTATAGCACTTGAGGAGTGCGGTATAATCAACCCCGAGGACATCAATGAAGCCATAGGTTCCGGTGCCTTCCAGGGCCTGAGGAAAGCTCTCTCGATGGAGAGGGAGGATGTTATCAACACCATTCTTGCTTCCGGTCTCAGGGGACGCGGAGGCGCCGGGTTCCCGACAGGAAGGAAGTGGCGCTTTGCCTACGCCCAGCCGGAAGGGACGAAGTATGTAATCTGCAACGGCGACGAGGGCGACCCCGGTGCATTCATGGACAGGTCCATTCTCGAGGGGAATCCTCTCTCCGTCATAGAGGGTATGATGATAGCGGGTTATGCAATCGGGGCAGAGAACGGCTACTTCTACGTCAGGGCCGAGTACCCGATAGCTGTCCATAGATTACAGGTCGGAATCAGAGAGGCCGAAGAGATGGGACTTCTGGGAGACAATATCCTGGGAACGGGTTTTTCCTTCCATGCCCACATCCGTCTCGGGGCCGGTGCATTCGTCTGCGGTGAGGAGACCGCACTCATCAACTCGATTGAAGGAAAGCGCGGTAACCCGCGTCCGAGACCGCCGTATCCTGCAGTAAGCGGACTCTGGGGATGCCCGACGATTGTAAACAACGTCGAGACTCTCTCTGTTGTCCCATATATTCTCCGTAACGGCGCCGAGAGCTTCTCTTCCCTCGGTACGGAGACAAGTAAGGGAACCAAGGTTTTTGCGCTCGGCGGAAAGATCAACAACGTGGGACTTGTCGAAGTTCCCATGGGAACAACGCTAAGGGAACTCATCTATGATATAGGAGGAGGAATTCCGAACGGAAAGAAGTTCAAGGCCATCCAGACGGGAGGCCCGTCGGGAGGATGTCTTACCGAAAAGGATCTCGATACTGCTATCGACTACGAGACGCTGAAGGACAGGGGATCGATGATGGGCTCGGGAGGCGCTATCGTCATGGACGAGGACAACTGCATGGTCGATGTCGCGAAGTTCTACATGGAGTTCATCTGCGACGAGTCATGCGGAAAGTGCTCGCACTGCCGTATAGGAACAAAGAGAATGCTCGAGTACCTTGAGCGTATAACAGAGGGTAAGGGAACTATGAATGACCTTAGGGAGCTCGAGGAGCTTGCGTCCACAATCCAGATCGGCTCACTTTGCGCTCTCGGTCAGACTGCCGCAAACCCCGTTCTATCGACACTCCGAAACTTCAGGGATGAGTACATCGAGCACGTCAGGGACAAGAAATGCCGTGCAGGAGTCTGTAAGAACCTCCTCAAGTATGTCATCAATCCTGAGAAGTGCCGCGGCTGCTCGGCGTGTGCCCGTCACTGCCCTGCAGAGGCTATACACGGCGTGATAAAGTCTCCCTATGAAATCGACCAGGAGAAGTGTCTCAAGTGCGGTATCTGTAAAGCTACATGCCGCTTCGGTGCTATCGAGAAGATCTGAGGTAAACTATGGGATTAGTAAACATAAAAATAGAAGGACAGAACTACCAGGTTGAAGAAGGACTTACAGTCCATGATGCTGCACGGCGCTGCGGCTTTGAAATACCGACTCTCTGTACATACAACCACGGAGAGTGCAATCGTGGATCATGCAGGGTGTGCCTTGTCGAGGTGAAGGGACAGAGGGGGCTTGTCGCGTCATGTGTATTTCCCGTGAGTGAAGGCCTTGAAATCTCCATTTCCTCGCCGCGCGCTACAACTGCAAGGCGCGCCTCCGTCGAGCTTCTTCTCTCGAACCATTCCCTCAACTGCCAGCAGTGTGACAAGAACGGACACTGCGAGCTTTTATACTGCGCCCAGATAACCGGTGCCAGGGAGGGGATGTTCCAGGGAGAGAAAACAGAGCCTACAATCGACAGATGCAATCCGGCTATCGTCAGGGATACGTCCAAGTGTATTCTATGCGGGCGCTGCATTATGAGATGCCAGAATGCCCACGGTAACGGCATACTAGGCTTTGAGAACAGGGGATTCAAGACGATAGTAGGACCCGCCGAGAACAGAGGATTCGATTCATCTCCCTGTATAATGTGCGGGCAGTGCATATCTGTATGTCCCACCGGTGCTCTCATGGAGAAGAGTGAGATAGACAAGGTCGATGAGGCTATGAGAGATGGTAAATACGTTGTCGTACAGACGGCCCCTGCCGTCAGAGTGGCCCTCGGCGAAGAGTTCGGCCTTCCCATCGGAACCAATGTTACGGGGAAGATGGTTGCAGCTCTCAGAAGACTTGGATTCAAGAAGGTATTCGATACCGATTATGCTGCGGACCTTACAATCATGGAGGAGGCTTCGGAGCTTCTGGAGAGAATCAGGAACAAGGGAACCCTCCCGATGATTACATCCTGCTCTCCCGGGTGGATAAACTATGCCGAGTACTACTATTCGGATTTACTCGACCATGTATCAACATGTAAGTCTCCCCACGAGATGTTCGGTGCCATTCTCAAGCATTATTATGCATCGCGTATCGGCATAAAGCCGGAAGATATGTTTGTTGTCTCTGTAATGCCCTGTACGGCAAAGAAGTTCGAGAAGGAGAGACCGCAGCTGGTGACGGAGGGGCTCAAGGACATCGACGCCGTACTCACTACAAGAGAACTTGGACGCCTTATTAGACGCAGCGGAATTCTCTTCAACCGTCTTCCCGACGAGCCTTTCGATACCGATATCGTAAGCGAAGCTACCGGTGCGGGGGTGATCTTCGGTGTAACAGGCGGTGTAATGGAGGCGGCTCTCCGCACTGCCTATCATAGCCTTACCGGAAAGGAATATGAAAAGATTACATTCGGAACTGTCCGCGGTTTTGACGGAATAAAGGAAGCAAAGATTACAATAGACGGTGAGGATATATATGTAGCAATAGCTTCCGGAATGAAGAATGCAAGAGTGCTGCTCGACGAGATAAGAGAAGGTAAGAGCAGATATACCTTCATCGAGATCATGGGATGCCCGGGAGGATGTGTAAACGGCGGCGGACAGCCGTATGTCAGGGAATGCTTCCTCCCCAACGAAGACCATGACATTGTGGACACATACAGGGAGAAGAGGGCTATGGCTCTCTATGCCGACGACAGAAGCCAGAAAATCAGACAGTCGCATAACAATCCCCAGA
>CAVJJV010000168.1:4086-4932 GCA_963650055.1 Comamonas kerstersii
CCTCGCTCAGTAGCTTCTTCATACTACATATACCGCGCGTGTTCCATTCTCCGATATCGAATGAAAAATAACAGGTTGGATCTATGCAGAAGAGTATATCTCTGCATAGGTCTTAAGCCTTATTCCGAACAAGACCGGAGACGTGAAGGCTAGAGATATGAGAAGGAGTTCCGTTGGAAATCCTCTTATGCAACTTCCGGATGACACTGCAGAGGATGGACTGGAAATAACTTGAAGAGTGATGGATAGAATCGAGGCGTAATATAGAAGCACACTTCGTTTACAGTAGAATGCTTCCTCTTCTCAGGAGAATCATAACATTCTGAGGGCTTATAGATATCGTTCTACGAATTCTCAGGGAAGGATGATGTTCCTGTTCTCCGGGTAATGTTTGAGATTTTCCGTAACAAGAACTGCATTGCAGAAGGCGGCAACCTCATAGAACTTTCTGTCTGTCTCATCTCTCTCGAAGGGTATATCCTTTATCGGTGTGGTCGTGACAGCTATGCCGTTCATGGTGATAGGTTCAAGAATCGCGTCTATTGCACTTTCAGTGAACTTGAATTCGGGATAAGTGAGAACACGACGGTATTCTTCAAGAATCCTGTAATCATAAGAGGCTGTGAATCTTCTCATGAATACAGCCTCGAGGATTTTAGCCGCATTGCGCTCCTGAGACCATGCAGAGGAGACAAGTATATTTGTGTCCAGTACGATATACATTATCTTTTGTCTCTTGCTTCATTGATGAGAGCTTCTATTTCGTCGTCTGACTTGAATCCTTCTTTTGATGCCGTTTCTCTCATTCTGTTGAGTGCCACCATCGCTTTAGCCTGTCTTACTGTC
>CAVJJV010000169.1:0-7110 GCA_963650055.1 Comamonas kerstersii
TTATCCGGATTAACAAATCTACCCATTCTCGTACACTCCTCCCTTCACATAATACAATATAACAGTCAGAGTTGGAAAAGCAAAACCGGCATCTTTCAGAGAAAATCCGGGTCAATCATTTTTTCTGAGCGTTATTCCACTGAGTGTATGACTTCGGGAAGGAGCTGTTTCTTGCGGCTTAATATTCCGGGCATATAGTAGACGCAGGGGGAGACTTCATTCCACATGAATCTCCGTCTGTACTTGATGTCCGTTGTGAGGAGTATGCTCTCCTCCTTGAGGACATCGGTTATCATCAGCATGGCCCAGTCGAAGCCTCTGTTCTCCCTGATTGTGTTGAGGGCTTCAAGGTACTTCTCCTTGTATATCTCAAGGTCTGAGAGGGTTGTCACCTCGCACTGTCCTATTGCGAACTTCACGCCGTTCTGGGAGTATGATTTGAAATCGCCTTCTATTGCACTTACGGGGTTACGGGAGGAGAGAGAGTCTATGACCGAGAATAGCTTTGCTCCGAAGGCGTTTATGTCGTACTCACCCGATATCGCGGCAAGGGCACCGGCAGAGGTTTTGTCGACATTTGTTGTTGTGGGACTTCTAAGAACTAAGGTATCCGACATGATTCCTGTAAGGAGCACTTTGGCCGTAATCTCGTCAGGAACTATATTGTGTCTCAGATACTGCTGGTAGACTATCGTACATGTACTTCCGAGGGGCTCGGCATCTATGAAGATCGGGAGACTTGTCTTCAGTGCATCGAGTCTGTGGTGGTCGATGATCTCCACTACCGAGGCTTCCTCTATTCCCCTTATGCTCTGCCCGATTTCATTGTGGTCGACGAGAATCACATTGTATGCTGGTTTCTTGAGAAAGCACCTCCGGGTTACAAAACCGACGAACTTATCGTCATCGAAGACCGCTAGTCCCCTGAGCTTGGAGGAGACCAGGTCGTCCTTTGCATCGTCGAAGAAATCATTGACACTGAGGCTTCTTCCCTGCTTTCCCATTATCGTCGAGACAGCAGGCGTCATCCTCAGTCTTCTCTCGACCTCGGCTGTTCCGAGTTCCGTTATATATACTGTTCCGTTATACCCTGTGAAGTCTATATCATCACAGCTCGAGGACGTCGTGATGATTATGGCTGCGACCCCGACCTTTATTGCATATTCTATATATCTCTTACGGTGACCGAGGACGACAATTGCATTCTTCTCGTGTCCGACATAGGCGCAGAATTCCTCATAGGCTGCAGCACCGGCAAGGATTGTTGCATTGAAGCTCTCCTCTCCTCTTTTGATTATCCTGCCCGGAATCACAGACTCGATGTTGTTGACAAGAAAATCGTAGTGCGGAATCTCCTCGGCGTTGTCCCTAAGGAACCACTGGGTTATGTCATCAATGCTCAACAGCCCTACGAATGAGCCCTTGTCATATACGGGGAATGCCGAGGGATGGCTCTCGTTGTATGCCTTCACAAGGTTATATATGGGCTCCCCGGCCTCGACCTTGTCATCGGGCTCAAGCATGACATCCCCCACCTTGGGCTTCACGTCCTTCATATAAGGAGGAGGCTCGATACCGAGAAGTCCGAACTGCTTCTCGACTCCGTCGCTGAGGTGGCCACACCTCACTGCATGATATCTGTTCTCGGGGTCTATGTGCTTCTTTAGCTCTGCGTATCCATATGCTGAGCAGAGGCTGTCGAGATCGGGATTACGGTGTCCGGTAATGTATATATCTTTCATGGCTGAAGTGTAAACGAAATCGGAGAAAGTGAGTATACTGTCTTTATGACTGATGTTCTTATTGTTGTAGATATGCAGAATGATTTTGTTACCGGTGCTCTTGCCGCCCCCGGAGCTGAAAGTATAGTTGAAGGCATAAGGGAGAAGATTCTCTCCTTTGATGGAGAAGTAATCTTCACGCGCGATACCCATCATGATGACTACCTCTCTACAGAGGAGGGAAAGAATCTTCCCGTCCCCCATTGTATTAAGGGGACTCCCGGCTGGGAGATAGTGGAGAGGCTGAAGAATCTGAGAGAAGCGGTAGTAATCGATAAGCCCACCTTCGGCTCTATGGAACTCGGAGAGACACTCAGGAGAATCGACAGGGAAAAGGGAGTTAAGAACATTATACTTCTCGGGCTCTGTACCGATATATGTGTGATATCGAATGCAGTGATTGCAAAGGCATTTCTTCCGAATGCACATATAATCGTGGATGCCTCCCTCTCGCGTGGTGTAACAGAAGAGAGCCACAGGACTGCGCTCGACGCCATGAGAAGCTGTCAGATTGAAATTATAGGAGATTAGAAATGAGAGTTGTTGTTGCAAATGACCACGGTGCAGTTGAAAGAACAAAGGAAATATTGAAGCACCTTGAAAAGAGAGGAATCGGATATACCTTTCTCGGAACACTTGAAGAAAAGAGTGTGGACTATCCCGACATGGCAGAGGCTGCAGTCAACGAATACCGCAGGGGCGGATACGACTACGGCATACTCCTATGCGGGACGGGAATCGGGATATCGCTTGCGGCGAACAAGATGAAGGGAATAAGGTGTGCACTTGTCGAGAACAGGTACGCGGCCGTAAAGACAAGGGAGCACAACGACAGCAACTTCATCGCCTTCGGAGGCCGCATCGACTATCCGGAAAGCGTACTCGATATGCTGGATGCCTTTTTGGACACTCCGTTCTCGAATGAGGAAAGACATATCAGGAGAATCGAGAAGATGATGGCGCTCGAAGGAAAGTGATTCCTTCCTGCCGCTACATGAAGGGAATTACCTCAGGCTGCGCCCCGGAGTGCTCCCCGATTATTCTCTCCATGTAGACCATGTCATACCAGCGGGAAAACTTATAGCCGCAGTTCTTGAGGCGTCCGGCCTCCCTGTATCCCATACGGGTGTGGAATTCGATGCTGTCGTGACTCAGGTACTCATCCTCCCTCTCGACTGCGGCGACACGGGCATAGAGGTTTGTGATGTTCATCTTCTTCAAAGCCTTCTCGAGCTCCGTGTATAAGAGTCTTCCGATACCGCATCTTCTTACCGACTTATCAATATAGATTGTAGTCTCCGCCGACCAGGAATAAGCCTTACGCTCCCCGAACTCATGGGCATAGGTATAAGCAACAACCCTTCCGTTCTCTTCTGCAACAAAATATGGATAGAATGACGATATTCTCTTAATCCTCTCTCTGAATTCCTCCACGGATGGTACATCATACTCAAAGGAGACTGCAGTACGCGCTACATAGTAGCCGTATATTTCCACAAGTCTCTCCGCATCATCCAGTCTGACCGGTCTGATAATTACATTTTTACTCATAGCATAAGAAAAAGAGGGCGGCTGTAATCACCACCCTCCATTATTTTGTTTTACCTTAAAGAACAACACCGTCCTTGAATATCGAAATCTCGGAGTAGCCGTTCTCCTCGTTCTTCGTTCTCCTGCCGCTTGCGACATCGAGAATGAACGAGACGAAGTCGCTTGTGACTTTGACCGAATCCTCCTTCAGGAGACGTCCTGCATTGAAGTCGATCCAGTTGGACTTATTCTCTGCAAGAGGTGTATTGGTTGCAATCTTTACGGTAGGTACGGGAGCTCCGAGCGGGGTACCGCGTCCTGTCGTGAAGAGAATCATATGTGCCCCGCATGCTGTCTGGACAGTTGTCGAAACGATGTCGTTACCTGGACCCGAGAGAAGGTTGAGACCCTTTCTCGAGACTCTCTCGCCGTACTTCAATACTCCTGAAACAGGTGCACTGCCGCCCTTCTGTACGCATCCGAGCGACTTGTCCTCAAGTGTCGTGATTCCACCGGCCTTGTTTCCGGGGCTCGGGTTTTCATATACAACCTGTCCGTGCGAGACGAAGTAATGCTTGAAATTGTTGATCATATCGACCATGGAGTCATATGTCTCCCTGTTGACCGCTCTGTCCATGAGAACCTGCTCGGCACCGAACATCTCGGGAACCTCTGTAAGGATTGCAGTACCTCCGATAGAGACAAGTGCATCTGTAAATCTACCGACAAGAGGATTGGCGGTGATGCCGCTGAGGCCGTCCGAGCCGCCGCACTTCATGCCGACGACAAGGCGGGATGCAGAGACAACGGTTCTCCTGTCATTTCTCATTGCAGAGGCAATCTCTTCAAGGAGCTCTTTACCTCTCGCGAGCTCATCCTTCTCTTTCTGACATACCATGAACTTGACTCTTTCCTCGTCAACCGGGCCGACAAGTTCCTTGAAGGAATCCATCGTATTGTTCTCACACCCGAGTCCGATTACAAGCACACCGCCTGCATTGGGGTGATGGACGAGGTCTGAAAGAATCTTACGTGTGTTCTCATGGTCATCGCCGAGCTGTGAGCATCCGAAGGGATGTGTCCAGGCATGAACACCGTCCTCGAGGTGGAGGTTCTCGTTACCCCATGATGCAAGCTTCTTCGAGATTTCATTGACGCAGCCGACTGTCGGGACGATCCATAAGCCGTTGCGGATTCCGATATCACCATTCTTTCTCTCGTAGGCCCTGATGCACGGGGAGCCGTCGCTGAGACGGTCTTTCATCGTCTCTTCGAACTCTTTCAGATTCTTCTCCGCCGTCTTCTCGTCATAATGATATTCGGCCTCTTCGCTGAGAGCGGTCTTTATATTGAATGTATGGACCCACTCTCCCTTCTTTATATCAGTCTTTGCTCTGCCGATCGGATAGCCGTACTTGATGACGCTCTCACCTTCATGAATATCCTTCAATGCAACCTTATGGCCTGCCGTGACATCATTCAGGATGGTAAGGGTGTCGCCCTCGACGACATCCACTTCCCCGCTTGTGAGGGGTTCGAGGGCTACAGCCACGTTATCTTTCGGATTGATTTTAATTAACTTAACCACTTTCACTCCACAATTGTCTTGATAGCTTCAGTCATGCCGAGAGTCCAGATCTTCTCGAGGTCTTCCTTGACAAGTGCCTCGAGTCCGTCGACAAGAGTAAGATCCTGTCCCCACCACTCGCTCTTCTTCAGAACAGATGAAGCAAACTCAGCAGCCTTCTCGCTTACGCTCTTGTAGGATGCTGCATACTTCTCGGCAAAGAAGTCGATGACATCAGGAGAATCCATGATTTTGTATTCGTTTGCTTCTCTCTTTCCGAAGTAGCCGTCTGCTCTCTTCTCGCCTTCATAGAATGCGATGAGGGATGCAAGTGAGAATACAAGTGTCTTCGGAAGAGTACCATACTTCTCAAGGTATCCGAGAAGTGACGGAAGGTCTCTTGTCTTGAACTTCGATGTGCTGTTGAGGCTGATCGAAAGAAGAAGGTGGACGATGCTCGGGTTGCGGAAACGGTTGAGAACATCACCTGCATATGATGTGAGGAGGTCCTTATCTCCATCCATCGACGGAATGATCTCCTTGAAGAGTCCCTGGTCCATGAAGGATGAGATGAGAGGATCCTTCATACAGTCTTCGATTGTGGTCTTTCCTGCAAGGTATGCAGCAAGGACCGTCATTGTATGTGTGCCGTTGAGGATTCTGACCTTGCGTGTTCTGTAGAACGACATATCATCAGTCCAGACGACGTTGAGTCCGGCCCTGCCTGTCGGGAGTTCGTCCTCATGGCTCTTGTGTGTATATTCGATAGCCCAGAAGAGGAACTTCTCTGCTGCATCGAGGAGGTTGTCCTTGTATCCCAGGCGCTCGCAGATTGCTTCAGCTTCAGCTCTCGGATAGCCCGGAACGATTCTGTCGACGAGTGAACAGCAGAAATCACAGGAAGCATCGACCCAATCTGTGAACTCCTTCTCGAGGTTCCAGTCTTCAGCATGCTTGAGAACCCACTTTCTCAGGAACTGGCCGTTCTTGTCGATGAGCTCGCACGGGATGAAGATGAGGCCCTTGTTCACATCTCCGTTGAATGTCTTGTATCTTCTGTAGAGGAATGCTGCGACCTTGCCGGGGAAGGAAGCCTGGGGCTTGTCGTCAAGCTTGACTGACGGGTCGTATGCAATGCCTGCTTCTGTTGTATTGGAGAAGATGAATCTGAGATCGGGATTATCGGCAAGAGCGATATACTTCTCATAGTCTCTATAGGGATTGACACATTCCTTTACGGACGTGATGACTCTGTCCTCTTCGACTCTCTTTCCGTTCTCGACGCCGCTGAGGATGGTTGTGTAGACAGCATCCTGTGCGTTGATCATGTCTCCCATGCCGTTCTGGAGCGGCTGGACCATGACGACAGAACCGTTGAAATCGGTCTTTTCGTTCATCACGTCAATCTGATAGTCGATGAATGCCCTGAGGAAGTTACCCTCTCCGAACTGTACTGCTTTAACCGGACGTGCCGTCTTTTTAACAACTTCATTGATTGTTTTCATATCAATCTCCTTTTCGCCATTAGTAAAGAGCATAGGCTCTGATTTAAATTTTAGTTTCCTCTTTCATATAGGTCAACAAATACTCTTGTTTCGATTCTTTTCACTTTTTGAACAAAATCGTGATTATACAGTTAATTACCGCCTTACATGGAAGTACAGCGGTAAAAGTACATTCATGATGACATTTTTCCGGATAATCGTGTTTAAGAATATGTACTGAGGAGGTACAACCATGTCCGGAATACAGAAAGCAAAGAGAAACATAAAGGATTCATTCTTCACATCCCTCTTCTCCCGCCCGAGGTATTCAAGAGAGCTCTATGAGTGCCTGACCGGGAAGAAGGCGGATGGAAAGGAGATAGCAATCGTCACATGCCAGAATATCCTATGCAACGGGATTTACAACGACCTGGGCTTCGTAGTCGGAGAGGATGAGCTCTTCATTGTCGAAGCGCAGTCGACAACATGTCCCAACATCATCTACAGAATAAACGACTACTACCTCAAGACACTGAAGACAAGGAGTGAACTACTCGGCAATTTAATTACCAAGCATCATGGTTGAGTTGCCTCACCATGGGTGCATCCACACTCACCTCTACCGCTATCGCTAGACGGCTACTTTGTATACATACGGCATCGCTATGTCTGCCATCTGTATTGTCTTACCTGTCCTCTGCCTGTATAGGCGGAGGATGTTGTATGCCCCGACCGCATCGGCATTCCA
>CAVJJV010000170.1:0-5041 GCA_963650055.1 Comamonas kerstersii
ATAATGGAGTGGAAGGAAGAGGAGCTCTGAGTTTATCTCGGGGTAGATATAATCCAGGGGAGAGGATGAATGAAGATAAAGACTAAGAAGAGTGACTATGAGAGTGTCATGGCAAGAAAGCCGTATGTGAGAAAGAAGCCTCTGAAGACTTCTCCTCTCTTCCGTTTTCTCCTCAAGGCTTTATCCTCCTATGATCTGAAGGCTGTGTCTTTTTCCTGTGTGAAGGTGAATATGGAGAGCATAACGGATGATGAGCCTCTTCTTGTTCTCATGAATCACTCGTCGTTCATCGATTTAGAGATAGCACTTTCCGTCCTCTATCCAAGGGCGGTGAATATAGTATGCGAGGCTGACGGTTTTATCGGAAAGGAATGGCTGATGAGACATATAGGCTGCATACCGACACATAAGTTCAATAATGATCTTCCTCTGGTTAAAGACCTTGTCTACGCTGTCCGGACTCTCAAATCGACCATTCTCATGTATCCTGAGGCTTCATACTCATTCGACGGCACAAGTCCGACGCCGCTCCCGGAAAGCCTCGGAAAGCTTGTCAAACTTCTGAAAATTCCTGTTGTTGTCATCACGACACACGGGGCATTCCACCGTGACCCCCTCTACAATCTATTGAGAAAGAGGAAAGTGAAGGTCAGTGCAGAGATGAAGATGGTGATTTCGAAGGAGGACTCTGCAGAAAAGAGTGCTGACGAGATAAACAACATTCTCAAACCGTATTTCACCTTCGACCACTTTTCATGGCAGAAGAGAGAGGGAGTCAGAATAACAGAACCTTTCAGGGCGGAGGGACTCGAGAGTGTACTCTACAAGTGCCCTGTCTGTCTTGAAGAGGGGCGGATGGGCTCTTCAGGGGATACCATATCCTGTCAGAAGTGCGGCTCGGTGTGGAGAATGGAGGAGGACGGAAGTCTGATGGGGGAGGACGGGGAGAAACATATCCCGTCCTGGTTCCAGTGGGAGAGGGAGGAGACAGAGAAGGAGATAGAGAGAGGTACATACATGCTTGATATCCCGGTGACGATTACACTCCAGACAGATATGTCCGCACTCTATGAAATAGGCAGGGGAAGACTCACCCATACGTGTAACGGCTTCCATCTTATAAGTGACGACGGGAAGATAGACTATTCAACTTCGCCGCTTGATAACTATTCCCTGGCAAGCGATATTTTCTGGTACGAGAAGGGTGATATGATATCGATTGGAGATGACAGGCGCATTTTCTACCTCTTTCCCGACAGGGGATACAATGTTGTTTCCAAGGCGCGTTTCGCCACTGAAGCCATCTACCGCAGGGCGAAAGCTGACGTCCGGACACGGTAGATTACATTTTTTTCTCTTTCAGTTATAATAAGATTATGACAACACTGATCCTGAAAGAGGGCGAGTCTCTTGGAGACGCTCTCAGGAATGCACCTTCCGGACCTCTCACCATAATGCTCAAGAAGGGCGTATGGGAGGAGAAGGTATATGTTACAAGACCCGATGTCTCTCTGATAAGTGAAGAGAATGCCGTCATAGAATTCTCATCCCGCCATGGAAATGAGGTGTCAGGACACGTGCTCAATACGGGGGAGAGTGCCACATTCACAGTAGCGGCACCGAATTTCTCGGCCCTCGGAATTACATTCCGCAATACCTTCGACTGGCCTTCCGGAGTCAGATGGAACGAGGAGAACGAAGAGGGGAAAAAGATGGATCTCCAGGCAGTGGCCCTCCGTATCGCATTCGGTGCGGGAAAATCCGTATTCCGTTCCTGTACGATTGACGGCTGGCAGGACACCCTCTATGTAGACTACGGCGTCTCCCTCTTTGCCGACTGTACGATAAGAGGCTCAGTGGATTTCATCTTCGGTGCAGGAACTGCACTCTTCCAGGGGTGCGACATCGTCTCACTTGCGCGCGGGTTTGTCACCGCAGCGTCAACATTCAGGGATGATGATGTCGGCTTTGTCTTCCATGACTGTACATTCAGAAGAGCAGAGAGTGTCGGAGATGATACGGTGTACCTCGCCCGCCCCTGGTATCCCTCGGGTGCCGAAAACCGTTCTCCGATGGCCCTCTTCATCGATTCGGAGATGGAGAGACATATCAATCCCGACCTTTTTACAGATATGGCTTCCCGGCGTCCGGGAGAGGAGAAAATCCTACATAAAGCGGAAGAAGCCAGGTTCTATATAACAAGCCCGGGAAGAGAGAACATAAGTGCAGACAAGGCCGATAAGTACCTCGGTGCGCTGATATCGCAATTCTAGTAAACATTACATAAGAGACAAAGCATACGGGATAAGACTAAGGCTGAGACAGAAACTCCGGAAGCTTTCGCGGGACTGAGCTGGGGAAGCCGGGTTATAAGGAATGGCAACTTGATAAACCAGGGAAGGCAGCAGGCAATTCCTATTTGAAAATTTGAAATGTGTCGGGACGGTGTATTTCAAATATAGCTTTGGAAACAAAGTTCGATTGAATAGAAGCAATGTGCAGCAGACTGCACAGCGAACGGATGAAGAGAGAAAGGTTCCAGAAAAAAACCTAGAACCAATCTACTTGAATATATCATGGAAATGTTTTCTTATTTGTCGCCGGCGCTCTTCTTTTCGTCCTGGGCGTTCAACAGCTCATAGTAGGCTTCCATCGTGAAGGTGCCGTTCTGAATCATATTGTCCAGCTGGTGTAATACGGATGTAGTTCCCATCTGGCCGTGCATCAACAGAAGCTGGGAGAGCTTCCAGGAAATCGAAGAGACGAAATTGGGGTCGAGATTCTCATCCGGGTTCGTCCTGTCTACAAAGAATGACGTCAACGGAACGTTGAATGCCTTCGCCAGAATGTCGACTGTGTCATGGGTAGGCCAGCTGACATAGGTTTCAAGTCTTGAAATCGTCTTGGGAGATATGGCCGTCTTCTGGGCCAGTTCAGCCTGTGACCATCTTCTTTCTTCTCTAAGCCTTTTCAGGTTATCGCCGAATGCTGTTTGTGCTGCCTTCATGGTGGATATTATAACCCAGCCATAGTGTTGTGTCTTTGGACACATTACGACCGTGTTGTCCCGAAAATTGGACATTATATGGGATATTTATTTATTCACAAGCATCCCGCATGCTGAGTTTCCGTCCTGCCCCTTGCTGCGGCGGATGGTGTAGCTTATGCCGAGTCTCTCGAGTTCCTTTGTAAATTCCCTGACCTCTTCCTCGTCCGGGCTTCTGTACGGCAGCTGGGGGATGGCGTTCCATTTTATCAGATTGACAAGGACGTCAAGCCCTTTGATGAACTTCTTCAATTCATCTGCGCTTTCCTTTGTCGTGTTGACACCCCCGAGCATGCAGTATTCCAGGGTTATACGTTTGTCGTTTCTGTGCTGGTAGCCCAGAAGGGCTTTCTTGAGCTCCGGAAGTGGATAGCTGTTGTTGACTCTCATGATTCTCGAGCGTGTTTCGTTGTCCGCACTGACAAGTGAGACGGCGAGACGGACGGGGATATCGAGTTCGGCGAGTCTCTTGATTCCCGGAACGAGACCGCATGTAGATATTGTTATCCTTCTGTACGATATGTTTATTCCGTCCTCCCTGTGGAGTTCCGTCACGGCCCCCATGACAGAGGTGAAATTGGCAAGCGGTTCCCCCATTCCCATGAAGACTATATGTGTGATGTGCTCCCCGAGCTTTTCAAGCTGGATATACTCTTCTACTATCTCGTATGCCTCGAGGTTTCTTTTAAGGCCCATCGTCCCCGTTGCACAGAACGAGCATCCCATGGCGCATCCCGCCTGGCTCGAGAGACACGCTGTATAGCGTCCCTTTCCGTCGAAGAGGCGGACACATTCCACCATAAGGCCGTCCTGGAGGGAGAGGGCGAGCTTCACGGCATCGGTGCTTACAACCTTTTTTTCGACCTTCGTCGTCAATGCCGATGGATAGAGGGATGAGAGATTCTCCCTCGTCTTTGCGGGAAGGGATGTCATCATGCTGAAGTCTGTCACCCCCTTATCGAGAAACGACCTTACGATTCTGGCCTGGAACGGTTTTTCAAGTTTCAATATATCTCTGAGCTCGCTGTTTTCAATGCAATACAATCCTTTCATGGTGAGCAGATGATAGCATAAGAAAGAGATAAGAAAAACATACAGGAGTCTTTTCAAAACTCACTTTTTGGTCCATTATCTGAGTGGTGAAATATCACCAATGGAGATGAATGAATGAATAAGAAGATTATTGCTTTGGTTCTTGTTTTTGCACTTGCAGTCTGTTCTGTCTTTGCTTCAAATTCTCTTCTGCCGTCAAGTACGTCAGGTACATCCAAGAAGAATGGATTCTCGGCCGGTGTCGCTGCCGGTACGAACGTCGTTGCCGTTGCAAAGTACGGTCTTGGAAAGTGCGATCTGCAGTTGAATCTGGGACTCAATTTCCTCAAGGGGAATGCTTTCTATGTCGATCTTGGTGCTTTCTATAATGTCTACACTTTCTCGTTCAATACAGGTACATTCACCAAGACACAGAATATTCCTCTGACAGTCGGCCTCTCAGGCGCATGCAACATTGCAAGTGGTAAGTTCTCGATGGATGTTCTTGCTCTTCTCGGAGCTGAATATACGTGGAGCAAGGTTCCTGTCACAATGTTCCTGAAAGCTGGAGCAGGTCTCGGTCTTGATTTCTCCGACAGCGGCGTCAAGGCAGGTGTCTCCGGCTACGGTGTTCTCGGAGCAGTCTATAATTTCTATTGATTTTCACATTGTGATTATCTGGGGTCGGGTTGTCCGGCCCTTTTTTACTGCCTCAGGATATAGTCTCTGTACTTATCTGCAGTCTCAACGGGAACCTCCGCCTCTACGAGGATTCCATCCTCCCTGTATTCTGCTTTCCTTATCATTCCCGAGCGGCTGAGAGAGGAGAAGAGAGGTGAGGAATACGGAAGAAGAAGTGAGAGCTCGGCTGTGCTCTCTCCTGCTATTTTCTCGAGTGCCGCAAGAAGCTCTTCTCTTCCCCTCCCGTCTTTGAAACTTGTCTCGACTGAGGGGTATCCTGCC